>CAZLOC010000280.1:0-5460 GCA_964560935.1 uncultured Anaerolineaceae bacterium
ATACAGGCGAAACCGAGCGCGCCGATGCCCAAATGTGCACCCAACACGGGTGTTATTTGCATGACCGGGATATCGCCATCCGGGAGAAATTCTTTGACGCGCTCACGCATGGCTTCGGCCTCTGCTTGGATACCGGCATGGACAATGGCCAACCGTTCGTAAGGCGCGTATTCTTTCAGCCATTCAAAGAGACGTTCGGTGGCGCGGGTTTGGGTGCGGGCGCGGTGGGCGGTGGGTTTTCCCTGGTTCATGTGCAGCAGGGGTTTGATCTGCAGGATCTCGCCCAGGCGGGCCAGGGCGAAGTGCATACGCCCGCTGCGGCGCAGGTATTCGAGCGTTTTGAGCGAAGCAAAAACGTAGGTGCGCTTCATCAGTTCCTGCAGGTGGGCAAGGATCTCGTCTACTTTGTGACCGAGTTCGGCCATCTGGGCGGCTTTTTCGACGATGAAGCCCAATCCCAGGCTGAGTTGGCTGGAGTCCAGCACGGTGACCGGAATCTTTTTGAACTGTTCTGCAGCTGTACGCGCTGAATTGACCGTAGCGCTCAGTTTCTCCGAGATGTGAATGGACAGGATAGCCTGCGCGCCCTTTTCTGCCAGTCGTTCATACGCCTGGATGAATACCTCCGGGCTGGGGGTGGCTGTTTGGGGAGCAGGGTCATATGCTGGGAGTTGAGCGTAAAATTCATCACGAGTTAAATCCACACCGTCCAGGTAGGTATGGCTGCCCTGGTTAATGTACAGGGGGACAACTGTGATACCATGCCGGTTGACCGTTTCTTCCGGCAGGTCGCAGGTGCTGTCGGTAACAATACGAATGTTCATTTTTCCTCCACCAGGTTGAATGAGTGATGCTTGTATAACCTTATTTCTTTCCGTTAATCTGTGTTCTTAGCCAAGTTGAAATGGGCTGGCCCTCTTTGCCCATGGCCGAATCGATGGATTTTGCATAAGCTGCAAAAAAGACATCCAGGCTTTCAATATTTTGATCGTGTTCACGCAGTAGACCTTCGATCCATGCCATCTCTACTTCCAGGGCCTCAATACTGCCCAAAGACAAAGCGGACACCAGGTTATTCCCGAGTTGCTGAATAGCAATAGTTGAAAATTCAATAGGGATGCCGATTTTGGTGCTTTCTGTCAAGGTATACATATCGATCATGGGCTGGTTATGAATGAATGACCTGCTTAATTGCTTATCTTTTTCATCGACTGGCACAATGCCTTCCAAGGGTATGTCTGAAGTTAGTAAAGTTTCCACAGCCTGAATTGCTTCTTGAATCGATTCGCCCAGGAAATGAGCCGGGATGCGGTTACGTAGTTCGGGGATCAGGTTGAAGATGCGTCCACCATAGGCCACGCGCCCGCCACTGGCGTTTAAATACGCTGCTGTTTCTTGTAGTCCACTCGCGGTCTGTAGCTGTTGTGCTGAGAGAATGACAAGATGTGGTTTGACCGATACAAGGGTTTCATTGAATCGCTGAATCGGTACATTGGCTCCCAAATAAACAACTTTCAGACCGCGGCGGCGAAGCAGCAGGGTTAATAACAAAGGGGTGAAGGTATGTAATTCTCTGGGCGTGCAGCCAATCAGGATCGTCTGTGGACGGGTAGGAGGCGCCGCCGCGGAGATGAGTGCGTCCAGGCGGCGCTGGGCGAGCGCCGAGGTGAAATGTTCTTGTTGGACGGTCGCTTCGGCGCGATACCATAATTCGCCTATTTCGATCAGCCCGCGTTGAAGCACTTCGACGCAAACAGTTTCGATGGGAGAAAACGCAAAGGCCTGGTTCAGGACCTGCTCCGCGCCGCTTTCGTTGAAGCTCAGGCAAGCCTCCAGCCACCCCTGGCGGATAGCATCCAGGTTGGCGCTGGGGACAGCAATAAGTTGCGAAGTGGGGGCAGGCAGCGGGTCCTGGCCTGAAGCGGAGAGTTCGTTCCACATGTCCACTGCACGGGAAATGCTCAATCCTTCGTGTTGTTTCGACATCAGCCATTTGATGATCTCAATGTCTCGCTGGGAATACAGGCGGTGACCGCCGGGCGTGCGTTCGGGCATGGGCAGTCCGTAGCGGCGTTCCCAGGCGCGCAGGGTGTCGGCAGCGATGCCGGTCTCTCTGATGACGGCTTTCAGGTTAAAAGTAGGCGTGGTGCTGCTGGACATCTTTCCTCCGGAAAAGGGTTAGTCGGTCGCGGCGGCGATTGCGTTGACCATGTTTTGCACAGATATTGTACCCCTTTCCAGCAAAATCCGCTCGGCGGTTAATCTGGCAGAAAGCAGCACGATGGGCAAACCCGTACCGGGATGTGTGGACGCACCGGCAAAGTACAAATTCTTGTATTTCTTATGACGGTTTTGCGGGCGCAGGTATCCTACCTGCCAGAAGTTGTGACTGAGGCCAAACGCAGCACCCTTTTCGAGGTTGAAACGTTCCTTCCAGGCTTTGGGCTGGTACACGATCTCGAACTTGATGTGGCTCTCGAGATCGCTGATGCCCATCTCTTTGGACAGGCGCTCGAAGACGGTCTGTCTGGCCCTGTTGACTCGTTCATCCCAGTCTTGCTCGGAGGCTGCATCCAGGTGCCCGACCGGGACCAGCACGTAGAGTGTATCCTGGCCCTCGGGAGCGGCGGCGGGATCGGTGCGCGTGGGCGCATGCACGTAGAAGCTGGGTTTATCGGGCAGGTCGTGATCCTTGAAGATCTGGTCGAAGGCGGCCTTGTAATCGCCACCCAGGAAAACGTTGTGGTGGGCGATCTGCGGGTATTGCTTGTCCACGCCCCAGTAGAACATAATGGTGGAGCAGGTGTATAGCTTTTCATCCAGCTTTTTGGCTTCAACCGGATCGGGCAGCAGTTCTTTGTAGATATACGGTAAGTCAGCGTTTCCGACGAAGATATCTGCTTCCAGCGTTTTACCGTTTTCCAGTTCGACCGATGTAACTTTCGGACCTTCAACCTTCAACTTCTTCACGGGGGCATTGTAGATGAAATTGACACCCAGTTTTTCAGCGACTTTCACAAGAGCCTGGATGCCAGCGTACATCCCGCCCAGCGGATACCAGACTCCCTCGGCCAGTTCGGTGTACTGTAGCAGGGAGTAGGTGGCCGGGGCGTCATAGGGACTGAGGCCCAGGTACATATTCTGGAAGGTGAAAGCAGCTTTCAGGCGCTCGTCCTTGAAGAAGCGGCCCGTGTTGCGGTAGTGCTTGTCCAAAGCTTTGAGTTTGAAGATCAACGGCAGGTTCTTCAGGCTGAAATAATCGAAGATGTTGAAGAAGTTGCGGCCCACGAATTTTTCCAGGGAGATTTTGTAATGCTTCGCGCCTTCGGCAATGTAGTTCAGGAAACCGGTAAAGGCGGTCTTTTCCACAGCTTCGAGCTGGGTTTGCATCTTGCCAATGTTGGAGGTCAACTCCAGTTGCAGGCCATCGTCAAAATGGACCTTGTAAGTCGGATCAATACGGCGCAGGTCCAGGTGGTCGCTCATTTTTTCGCCCAGGACGGCGAAGGTCTCCTCCCACACTTCGGGCATCAGGAACAGGGTCGGGCCGATGTCGAAGCGATGACCGTCTTGTACGATCTGGTTACAGCGCCCGCCGGGGGTTTCGTTCTTTTCGAGCACGGTTACACTGTATCCGTTTTTTGCCAGACGGGCAGCGGTGGCGATCCCGCCGATGCCGGCGCCAATCACAATTGCCGTTTGTTTTTGAGTCATAGTTCTCCTTCAACACCCCTCTCCTTTTTGGAGAGGGGCGGGGGGTGAGGTCAGGGGTGAGGGTCAATGAAGCTGCCCATATTATACACGATGTCTATGTTTTGTCAAGATATTTTTAAACAAAACCTTGACAAATTAGATAAAACCTGTATACTTTAGCTATCAAACCTTTGGAGGTAGCTCATGGAAATGCAGGCTCGCTGGGAAAACCAATTGCTCGCTCTGGCCGGAAACGTTCCCCACCCTTCTACCCGCCCGTTCTTTTCCTATTGGGCTGGGGATGCCTCTCTGCGTAAAGCCTATGCTCATACCGAGGAAATCACACAGGAGCATAGCAAATCCTTCTACCTGGCCTCGCAATTCCTGCCCGAGGAAAAACGCTCCGCCGTACGCGCCCTGTATGCGTTTTGCCGTACCGTGGATGATATTGTGGATGAAGATTCTGTGGATCAAAGGGATACTCATCTCGACTACTGGCGGGAAGTGGTGCGGTCCGCTTCATTCTCGGGCGATGACCTGGTCGCCGCCGCATGGACCGATACCCTGGCCCGTTACCACATCCCGCGCCACTACGCCCTGCAACTGATCGACGGCGTCAACCGTGACATGACCCAGACCCGCTACCAGACCTTCGGCGAGCTTGCAACGTATTGTTACGGGGTTGCCTCCACGGTGGGACTGATGAGCATGTATATCGTCGGATTTACTTCAAATGACGCTGTCCCCTACGCGATCAAACTGGGTGTTGCCCTGCAGATGACCAATATCCTGCGCGATGTGGGCGAAGACTTTCGCAATGGACGTCTCTACCTGCCGCGTGATGAACTGGCCTTGTACGGCATCCGCGAATCCGACATCGCTGCGGGCACCGTAACCGATGCCTGGCGGCTATTCATGAAATTCCAGATCGAGCGTACGCGCAAGTTGTACGAAGAGGCCTGGCCAGGCGTAAAAATTCTGGAGCGTGGAGGTCAATTGGCAATCGGTGCAGCAGCCGTTTTTTATCAGGGAATTCTGGATGTCATCGAAGCTAACGATTATGATGTCTTCAGCAAGCGCGCCAGCCTGGGCACCTGGGAAAAAATAAGCCGTATCCCATCACTTTGGTGGAAGGTGAAGGCTCAATAACGAAAATCCCTAAATTCAGAAAACAGATCATGATTTTAAAAGAAGATCTCCCACAATTTGGTGGGAGATTGTTCGTCATGTGGTCTGTTTCTTTTGAAATACTCTGGCGATCAATGCTCCTGCTGGCGCGGCTAGCAAGAAAGCAAGAGTGGCAGACAAGATTAGCCCGGCCGCGCCGAGCAAGCCCATCCATATAAAGGCATAGGTTGGCCCAAGGTCCTTCACCAAATTCCCGCTTGCGTCAACGCAGCGCATTTCATACGCAGTAGTGGGCGTTTCGAACCCGTTTTCGTCCCTGGTAGTGGTTTCATACGTGAATATCTCTGCCGTACTACCTGTAGGGCACAATCTGGGACCCAGGATACGCGCCACAGAATCGCCTGTCACAGTGGATGTGATACTGCCGACCACCATTGTCACTGGCAACAGGCATGTGCATAGGATACTGAACACCAGTACCCAGACAATACAGCCTGATACTGCCCCTGTCTTTGCTGATTTCATAAGATAATCTCCATGATGGGAAGAGTAATATTACGATACAATAAAACACTCCTGGCTGGAAAAGGTGCTGCGCTTTGTTTGTAAAAATCAATCCTTGGGCAGGGAAGTCAATAT
>CAZLOC010000281.1:0-5408 GCA_964560935.1 uncultured Anaerolineaceae bacterium
CGTCATAAACGGGCCAGGGTGCAAAAGGCGTATTCTTGACTGGTTCGCCGCCCAGACAGGCTAATCTCTGCATAACAGTCTCCTCTACTCGAAATTGACTTCAACCCAGCGACGCTCGGTAGCGCTGCGCTGGACAGCCTCGCACAGCACCAGCTCGTGCCAGCCATCCTCAAAGGTTGGGAAGGGGCGTGGGGCTTCCAGGTCTCCTGCGGCGATGTACTCGTACAGCTCGCGGAAGAGCTGGGAATGCGTATCGGGGTAGCCCTCAGCATGCCCGCCCGGGAAACCGGCGTAGCGGCGGATGGCAGGCTGCATCAGCGACGGGTCCTTCAGCAGCAGGCCATTCTCGCGCTCGCGAAAGCCCAGCCACATCTCGTTGGGGCGCTCCTGTTCCCATTTCAGCGAGCCCTTGGAGCCATTGATCTCCCACCAGAAATGGTTTTTGCGCCCGGCGGAGAATTGCGACAGGGTGACACTGCCGCGTGCACCGTTATCGAACTGGAACAGGATCGCAGCGTAGTCTTCGGTGTGAATTTCAACTCTCTCGCTGGTAGCCGCCTGGCTCAACTTACCGGCGAAGGTCTCCACCTCTTGCAGGGGGCGCTGGCGCATGGGGATGAAGGTGGCGAAATCTGCCATCACCGCAGTAATCTGCATACCGCTGATCCATGTGACCATGTCCATCCAATGGGTGCCGATATCGGCAACTACCCGCAAGGCGCCCCCCAATTTAGGCTGCAAGCGCCAGTTCCAGTCGGTAGGCAAGAAGAGCCAATCCTGGCAGTATTCGCCATGCAAGATGCGCACTTCGCCCACTTCTCCGGCGCGCACCCGGGCGCGGGCTTCCTGGCATAGGGGGTAATAGCGCAGGTTGTGGTTCACCGCGCCCACCCGGCGGTGCTGGCGCGCCAGGGTGATCAGTTCGGCGCCCTGGGCAGAGTTCATCCCCAGCGGCTTCTCGCACAGCACGTGTTTACCAGCCAGGATCGCCTGGCGAGCCTGTTCGAAGTGCATGTGATTGGGTGTGCACAGGTGGAGGATATCCACGCTGGGGTCTTCGCAGACTTCATCCAGGGAAGTGTATGCGCACGGCAATCCCATCCGTTTTGCGGCAGAGCGGCTCTCCGCCAGGTCGATACCCAGGATGCCGTTGATCTCGATGTTGTTGCGGCGCAGTGCCTCGGTGTGGGTGCCGCCCATGAAACCTGCTCCAATAATTGCTACTCTCGGTAAGGTCATTGGTATTTTATCCGGGGAAGAATCACGCAATACTGACATAACCGGTGGTGGTGTCCAAGACGAGCATGATAGCCCCGAGCACTGCGGCCCGGTTGCCCAGGCTTGACGCCACCAGGTTGGGGCGGACCGGGATAACACCGTCCAGCCGAGAGAGGATCGGCTCGATGAGCAAATCCGCCGAGCGAGCCACTCCACCGCCCAAGACAATCACCTGCGGGTCGAGTACGGCGCTAATCACCGCCACCGCGAAAGCCAGATATTCCACCGTCTCATCCACGACCTGCCTGGCCCACACCTCACCATGCCGGGCGGCTTTGAAGACGTCTTCGGCAGATGGGCCTTGCTCTGGGATAGGCAAGTTGTGCGCATGCAGCGCCTGGCGGGCGCGGCGCTCCACCCCGCTGCCCGAGGCTATGCTCTCCAGCGCCCCGAAGCTATCGTAATGCCGCCCCAGATAGGAGACATCCGGCGGCAGGTAGACAACCTCGCCGGCGGACTGGTTGAAGCCGCGGTGGATCTTGCGGTCGATGATAATACCCGCTCCGATGCCGGTGCCGATGGCGATGCACGCTGCGCTGGACGTGTGGCGGGCGGCGCCAAAACCATACTCTCCCAGCGCCGCTAGGTTGACGTCATTCTCTACAACTACCGGAAAATTGAATCGCTCCTGAAGGGTATCTTTGAGGGGTAGGTCGCGCCAGCCCAGACTGGGCGCCCAGATGACCATGCCCTGCTCGTAAAGGGTGACGCCGGGCGCGCCCACACCGATCCCGCGTATTTGCTGGCGTGGCGGACGTGGTTGGGCTAGCAAGTCGGAGATCAGCTGGCAGACCTGCTCCAATGTGTGCGCCTGGTTATTGCCCTTCCACGGACGGTAGATCTCGCTCTGGATATTGCCGCTCAGGTCGGCAACTGTACCGAACATCTTGCTGCCGCCCAGGTCCAGCCCTACCACGGCATAGCCATCGGCGTTGAACTCAAGCAGGCTGCCAGGGCGCCCTCCGGTGGACTGGGAATCGCCCGACCAGCGCACTAGGTCCTCGTCGTGCAGGTCATCAACAACGCGCATGACTGTGGGCATGCTGATATTTAACTGCTGGGCGATTTCAGAGCGGGAGATTGGGCTGTGCACCCGGATCAAATCCAGGATGGCAGAGCGGTTAAGGCGGCGGATCAGGTTGGCGGTTGCGCTGCGCTGGATCATGTGCTCCCTTTTTTGGGGGGAGGCGAACGCCAGAGACTTACTTTCTAACTGATAGAAACTAATAACGATTATAGAGAAAAAAACGAAAAAGTCAAGAGGGGTCTCCGAAGGTATTTGTAACATCAACGGTTGGCGAGTTCAGGAAAATGATTAGCATTCGTAAACCCAAAGTCTTTACTTAATTAGAATGTCGGACCTGAACCAATATCTAAAGAGCTACTGAGGTTGAGGATCCCAGGTCTTTCAAGGCTATCGATCACCCTGGAATTGTACGGCTATCAGATCCCATACATGTAGATCAAAGCAGCTGAGAAGATGGATGCACTACTAACTCCAATTGAGATCAATTATTGAAACTAGATTTAATACGTTGTATCAGATTATTCCCCCATAATCCAGATACCAATACGCGCCTCCCATATCTAGCCCATCGTTTTTTATTAACCCCCACCTGTGGGGGTGAAGAAGTGGACCTGAGGGGATTCAAACCCCTGACCTCCTCAGTGCGATTTATTTGCAGTTTTGTCCATACTATCCATAGTCTATACATGGTGTTATAGAGTCCCTACAGTAGCCATATATAGGGGGTGCGATGTCTATATTGTCCATATTCTCCATGCTATGTTACCCGCGTTGCACCCGGCATGAAGTAAGGAAAAGCGACTCAGCGACAACCACTTCGGGAGAATTAATTCAAAGACCAAGTATTTGAACCCCACTGATGGATTTTTCTTTGGCTGAGTAGAGGATCTAAGAACCGTTTTTCGAAGTTAAAATGTGGATTTCAGTGAAATCGCACAGTGAATCCGGCGCATGTCGCACAGTAGGCAAGCGGCACCTGGTATGCAAAAACGGATAGGAGTTAAGTTTGAGTGCGAAAAGAGGGGATTGCTTCCCGGAAAGGCACCGGGACTTCGTCACCCTGTCCTGGAAAGGAACCAGAACCGGCTATGGCACTGGAAGTACACCAGTGTAAACGCCATTCACCAGGATAAACTTCGCAATGACAGCCAGATATATAGAAGCTAAACTCCCTGGACTGATCAAACGTCCAGGACAGGTCCCGGAGAAGTTTAGCTTCTTAATACTGGATTACCGGAACAGCTCGCGGTTGGCCTGGTGTTCGGCGGCGAGGATGCGCTTGCGGTATTTCTTGTAGAGCTCCATGGCGGACTGCAGGCGGGGGACGAGGCCGTCTTCGTGGGTGTAGAGCACGGTCAGAATCTCGCGGGCACGGGTCAGGGCGACGTACATGAGCTTTTCTTCGTCGTCCAGGCTGGCAGGGTCCTTGGAGAGGAAGGTCTCGGCGCCGATCAGGATGACGGCGGGGGCGTCCATGCCCTTGGCGGAATGCACGGTGGAGATCTTGACGCTCTCTTCGGCCCACTGGAAGGTGGCTTTCTTGGTGTTGTCTTCGGTGATCCACTGGTAGGGGATTTTGACTTCATCCAGCCGGGAGAGCAGCGGCTGGAGCAGTGGAACGCCGCGCACGTTGGCCCAGCGATATAAGACCATGGCGTTGCGCGGAGAGTAGCCGTCATCCTTGAGGCGCTGGATCAGCTCGACCGTGCGGGCGACCTGGCAGCCCAGGTCGGGACAGTGGATGAGCTGGGGGTCGAAGCCGCGCTTGGGAGCGAATTCGATCCTGGTCTTGCTGTGACCGTCGTAGTAATCACCAATGGTGTTGTTGAAGGCCAGGGCGAAAGAAAAGACGCGGGCAGAATTGCGGTAGATCTTCTTCAAGATCTTGGTGCGCCCGACCATGGGTATGCCGATGCTCTTCCAGGTGAAGCCCTGGGCGTTGGAGAAGTCGCGGTGGCGGTAGATGTGCTGGGCGTCGTCACCGGCGATGACCAGGTTGCGCCTGGAGGGCTTGCCGCGCAGCAGCTTGTTGAAGATGAACTCGATCCATTCTTTCTGGAAATCCTGGGCTTCATCGACGTAGATCATGTCGTACACCCCCTCGGGGGGGATTTCGAGTTTATTGAGGGTATCCGTCAGGTGGGCGTCGAAATCGCGGCTCTTGGAGGCGGGGAAACGCAGACCGGAGGACTGCACCAGGCGGCGGGCGAACTCGGAGAAGTGGATGATCTCGACTTCGCCGGCATTCGGCACCTGCATGGAGCCATAGGCCTGCCGCATGTACTGCGCCAGGCTGATGTTCCAGCACAGCACCAGGATCTTGCGGGGCTGACCGGAGGCCAGCCCGTTGGCGGAGTAGAGCTTGGCGTGGTAGAGCAGGATGAGGGTCTTGCCGGTGCCGGCGATGCCGTGCAGGAAGCGCGGGCCATCTCCCAGCGACTTGGCGACCTGCTCCTGGGCCAGGTCCAGGCCGAATTCGGAGGCGGCTTCCGACTCGAGGATGATGGGTCCTTTGCCGGTCGCAGGGGTGGCGAACCACTGCTCGCTGCCGGGAATTTTGAGCTCCGGGAAGAGAGCCAGGCGGACGGCGTTCCATTTTTCGCGCGAGAGGCGGTTGGGAAGCTTCTTGTAATCCAGGTAGAAGCGGGAGGCGAAGATCTTCTCATCTTTCAGATCATCGCGCAGCAGGACCTTGTCCGCAGCCATGACCTTGTCGAGGGAGGCTTCGGTGAATTCCTGGCGGTGGATGTTGGGGAAGGCCACGAAGTAGCGCACTTCGACGGACAGGCGGCCGCGGGCATCGCTCAATTCCGGACGGGCAGCCAGCTGCTCGCGCAGGTCTTCGACGTACTGGCGAGCGCGCAGGTCGGGATTGATGAACTCCTTGGTGAAGTTATGGAAGGAGCGCACCTGGAAGCTGCGGGGGGAGACTTTTTCGATGGCTTTCAGGTCCCAGTCCTTGACTTCGATGATGGTGACGCCGAAGTCGAGGTCGATGACCACGAAATCGGGCCGGCGGTCGCGCTCGCCGACCATCAGCTCGTAATACACCAGGCTGGTTTTGGGGAGGTGTTTGAGCAGCTTGAAGAGCTTGCGCTCGCCG
>CAZLOC010000282.1:0-5387 GCA_964560935.1 uncultured Anaerolineaceae bacterium
CTTCATCCAGCTTGCAGAATTGACGCACTTCTGCCACACGCATATCAGAATTGCAGACCACGTCTGTTCCTTCAAAGCGGACGCTCTGCCGTTCTCTCGCCGCCTGCACTCGCTCACGTATCGACGCGGATGATTCACCCAGGCGGTCACTGCTCAACTTCTCATAGTCCACACGCGGGACTTCGACGTGGATGTCGATCCGATCGAGCATGGGACCGGAGATGCGTTTCTGGTATTTGGTCACAGCAGAATGGGCGCAGGTGCAAGGTTTTTGGGAGTCGTTGAACCAGCCGCAAGGGCAGGGATTCATCGCCGCGACGAGCATAAAATTCGCAGGGAAAGTTAACGATCCCTTGGCGCGGCTGATGGTGACGACCTTATCTTCCATCGGCTGGCGCATCACTTCCAACACGCGGCTGCCGAATTCGGGGAATTCGTCCAAAAACAGAACACCCCGGTGCGCCAGCGAAATTTCACCCGGATGCGGGATGTTGCCACCGCCCACCAGCCCGGCATGGCTGATGGTGTGGTGCGGCGCGCGGAAGGGTCGATGCCGGATGAGCGGCGTGCCGGGCGGCAACTGGTCAGACACCGAATAGATTTTGGTGACGTCGAGTGACTCATCAATGGACATCTCGGGCAGGATGCCAGGCATGGCGCGCGCCAGCAAGGTCTTCCCGGCCCCAGGACTTCCCACGAGAAGACAATTGTGCCCACCAGCCGCGGCCACTTCCAGCGCGCGCTTGACGTGTTCCTGTCCCTTGACCTCAGCAAAATCGGTCGGAACGAACAGGGGCGCGAGGTCATCGCCGGAAGCCTGGAAAGGCTCAATTAAACGGTGGGCAGTTAGATGGTCATACAGTTGCGCCAGCGTTTTGACCGGGATGATCTCCAGGCCGGGGATCAAGGCTGCTTCGGCGGCGTCCGTTTCGGGCACAGCCATCCGTTTATAACCATTGGCGCGGGCGGCAGCAGCCATGGGCAGGAGGCCGCGCGTGTGACGGACGATGCCGTCCAGCGAGAGTTCGCCGATAACCAGGGTATCCTGCGCGGCCTCGAGCGGCAGGCGTCCGCTCAGGATGATGACACCCAGGGCAATGGGCAGGTCGTAGGCCGGACCTTCCTTACGGACAGAAGCCGGAGCCAGATTGACGACAATACGATGACGGGGGAAGTGCAAACCGGCGTTCTTGATGGCAGTCTGCACGCGCTCGCGGCTTTCCTGAACGGCGGCATCTGGCAAGCCGACAATCGTCATTCCCGGAAGTCCGTTAGTGTAGTCCACTTCGACTTCGACGATGACGCCGTCGAGACCAATCACAGCGCAAGAGTAGACGCGAGCGAGCATGGTTTTATTTTACATTGAAAAAGGGGAGACTTTCTAAAGCCACCTGTACAGTTTTGATAGGCTTCTTTTAATCCCCGGTCATAGTCGCCAAATGGCAGGTATCGTTCAAGCGCTTAAGCGATACAAAATCCTCAGCGATCAACACTTCCGACAGGCTGGCATTTTCCATCTCGAGATACCAGCGTTTCTCGCGCGACAGACCCAAGACCACGCGCAAGATTTCGCTCAACGATCCACCATGCGCAACCAGCAGAACAATCTGTTCATCATGTTTCTTTTTGAAATCATCCAACAAGGAGACGATGCGCGCACTGAATAACTCAATCGTTTCCCCACCCTCCGGTGGACGGTTGAAATCTTCCAGCCAGGCAGCGATCATCCCCGGGTATTGAACCTGTGCTTCGTCGAAGGTCAACCCCTCAAGAACGCCGAATTTCAATTCGCGCAGTCGCGGTTCGGATAAAACCTGCAAACCACTCTTTTGAACAATGATTTGGGCCGTCTCCCAGGCGCGTTTCAAGTCGCTGGCATAGACGGCGTCGATTCTTTGCCCGGCAAGCCGCCCGGCAATCAGTTCCGCCTGCCGCCTGCCCAACGCTGACAGTGGGACATCCATCTGCCCCTGGTAGCGGCTTTGGGCATTCCACTCGGTCTCGCCGTGACGCACCAGCATCAAGTGCAACATCTACTTCACCCTCATCGGGATGCCCGCCACGAGCAGCAGCACCTCATCCGCATGCCGTGCCAGGATCTGGTTGGCGCGCCCCAAAATGTCGCGGTAAGCGCGTCCCAACTCATACGGCGGGACAACCCCCAGCCCGACCTCGTTGGACACCACCAGCATTTCAACATCCGACTCGCCCACAAAGGCAACCAGAGCTTCGACTTCGGCGACCACATCCGCTTCGATCTGCGCATCGAACGGATCGGCGCTGGGATCATCGAACGGATCATCTTCCGGTGCGGCCGCATCCATCAAATGATTGGCAACCAGGAAGGTCATGCAATCCAGCAAAATGATATTTGCCGCGCTTCGTTCCTGGCGAAGGGCCTGCGCGACGTTTCGAGAGGCCTCTAGCGTCCCCCAGGCGGACGGCCTCTCGGAGCGATGCTTCTCGACTCGCTGCTGCATCTCCTCATCTTTGGTTTCGGACGTGGCGACATACAAGACACTATCGCCGCCCAATTCTTTTGCCTTCTGCTCGGCAAAAGTGCTCTTGCCGCTGCGCGCGCCTCCTAAGATTAGAGTCAATTTTCCCATACTGTTTTATTATCCTATCTCGCAACCTGACAGCTTGTTTCAAAAGCATTCCGTTGGTCGAGTAGGCGGTGCTCGTCCGCCGTATCGAGACCAAAAAACCAAGAAAAGTCCCTACAAACTGGTCTCGATACGCCCTTCGACAGGCACTCAGGGCTACTCGACCACCGATTTCTGGTTGAAGCAATATGGAAGGGCCAGGTGGCTATATCTTATCAAAAAGAAGGAATGAAAATGGGGTAACCCGAATCCTTTATTTTTGAAAAGTTATCCTTTCCAGGAGTTCCATATCCAAACTTTCTTCCAGGGTATCTGCCAGGCAGGTCAGCGAGGCGGCAAAGGGATTGTCATTCTTGCCCGCTTTGTCCTCGCTCCAGCCCAAACTTTCCAACCAGGCCCGCCGTAAATTTTGATTTGCAAACAAACCGTGCACATAACAGCCCCAAATCCTGCCATCTGCGCTGGTGGCGCCGTCTGCTACCTGCACAGACCGTCCACTTCGTTCCACAATTTCCAACCACGAACTTTCACTCTGCGTGCGTCCCATGTGGATTTCGTAGCCGGTCACCGTCTGGCCCTCCAGTTTGCCAAACCAGCCGGGGCCATTGCACACCTGCGCGCTGGCCTGGTGCGTGGCCTTGTCGCCCGCGAAGACCGTTTCGATGGGCAGCAATCCCAGGCCAGGAGCGCTGTCCAGTTTTGATTCTACATGCTGTGGGTCATGGACAATTTCGCCCAGCATCTGGTAGCCACCGCAAATCCCGACTACTGCGCCGCCTTTTTGCGTATGTTTTTGGATGACTTCAGCGAATCCCCGTGTGCGCAGCCAGGCCAGATCGTTGACCGTGCTCTTCGTGCCGGGGAGGATGATGGCAGCCGGGCTTCCGACCTGCTCGGGGCCGTCCACGTAGCGAACGCGCACGCCCGGCTCTGTTGCGAGCGGGTCAAAGTCATCGAAGTTGGCGATGCGCGGCAGGTGTATGACCACGATTTCTATCGCTTCGCCGGTTGGAGCAGGTGAAATAAAGGGATTTTCCAGCGCCACCGCATCTTCTTCGGGGATAAAGAGATCATGCAGATAGGGGATCACGCCCAAAACCGGAACATTGCTCTTTTCTTCCAAGATGCGGACACCAGCTGTAAAAAGCGAAATATCTCCCCGAAATTTATTGACGATCAACCCCTTGACCAGTTCCCGTTCTTCGGGCTCCAGCAGCCAGACTGTGCCGATCAACTGCGCGAAAATGCCGCCGCGGTCGATGTCACCGGCCAACAGCACGGGCGCATTGGCGTAGCGTGCCACCGCCATGTTGACGATATCGCCTGCTCTTAAGTTGAGTTCGGCGGCGCTGCCGGCGCCTTCGATAATGACCAGTTCATATTGCGCACGCAAACGGTCCAAGGCAGAGGTCACTTCTTTCCACAAAACATCTTTCTTCGGGTAATACTCGCGCGCGTCCAGCGTTTTCCACGGACGGCCCATGACCACCACCTGAGAGCGTGAGTCCGCTTCGGGTTTGATCAGCACCGGGTTCATGTCCACGTGCGGTTCCAGACCGGAGGCCAGCGCCTGGACAGCCTGCGCTCGCCCGATCTCGGAGCCATCCGGGCAAACGGCGGCGTTGTTGGACATGTTCTGCGCTTTGAACGGGGCAACTTTCACGCCGCGCCGCGCAAGGAGATGACATAATCCTGCCACCAGCAGGCTTTTGCCCACCGAGGAACTGGTCCCCTGCAGCATGAGAACTTTTCCGGTCATGAGCTGATCCCGGTGGTGAAGAGCAGCAAGACTATCAACTCGGCTATTTCACAGAGTGCGCCGTAGCTGTCGCCCGTCAGGCCGGGGATGCGGCGCAGGATGAAGCCTGCCCCAAGCCAGAGCACGGTTCCGGCAACCAGCATGGCGAGTAATCCAGTCCACCCGGCAACCAGCCAGGCAGCCAGGACAGACACAAGCGTTGCCAGGATCAACTGCGGCCAACGGGCGTTTTCTTTCATGTCGCGACCAAGCCCCTTCTCGCGGGCGTAGGGGCAAGCAAAAATCGCTATTGACAGAACCCAACGTCCCAGTACGGGAGCAAGCAGCAGGCCGGAAAGATGTGGAAGCGAAAGGATGGCAACGTATTTCGCCAGCAGTAGCAGTCCGCCGCCGGCCACGCCGAACGCGCCTACACGTGAGTCGCGCATGATCTCCAGCCGTCGCTCGGAGGTAAATCCGCCGAACAGCCCGTCACAGGTGTCAAGAAAACCGTCAAAGTGCAGGGCCCGCGTGAGCAACAGCCAGGCAGCTAGCACAAAGACAGCTATCACCTGCGATGGAAAGACAAGCCGTAGTCCGCTGGCCAATCCATACAAAACACCGCCCAGCGCCAGGCCGACGAGGGGGAAGTAGCCCACGGCGCGGCCGAGTTCCTGCGCGGTAAAGCTGCGGCGGATGATGGCCGGGAAGGTGGTCAGGAATTGGAAGGCGGTCAGGAGAAATAACATGTTTTTTGGACACAGATTCCACGGATGGGACGGATTTCCGTTCATTTTTACGGAATCCGTTTTCTCCGTGTTTTCCGTGTCCCAATTTTATTCTTTATCCGAAACACCCGCTTCGGCGAAGGTGGCCATTTCGGACAGGATCTTGCAGGCCGCTTCCGCAAACGAGATGCCCAGGGCAGCGCCAGTGCCTTCGCCCAGGCGAAAGTCGAGATCGACCAGCGGCTTGAGCCCCAACCACTCGACCATCTGGCTGTGACCGTACTCCTGCGAGCGGTGCGCGGAGATCAGGTACGG
>CAZLOC010000283.1:0-5382 GCA_964560935.1 uncultured Anaerolineaceae bacterium
TAGCGGCTACGCCCCTGGCCTGGCTGGCTTTTGCGCTGCGCTATGCCGGTCAGGAACGCTGGTTGGCATGGAAGCGATTTACCGCCCTATCCATCGTTCCGGCACTCACCATCACATTAGCCTTCACGAATGACTGGCACATGTTTCTTTGGAGAGGCTATCATTATATTCCTGTTGATAGTCTGCTGGCTTTCAAAATTGATCGCGGTCCGTGGTTCTATGTGCACATGCTGTATTCCTACAGCCTGACGCTAACGGGCGCTATCCTTATTTTAACCAAATACATTCGTTCGGTTTCTTTGTACCAAAAGCAATCAGCCTGGTTGGCAGTCGGCGCTCTTACCCCCATCGTTGCCAACATAATTTATGTGTCTAATATCATCCCTGGCTTGCAAAAAGACTATACACCGATCAGCTTTGCTATTGCCAGTATTGCTTTCATTTTCGGTATGTTACGGTATCGCTTGTTCGATCTGCATCCTATTGCCCGGGATATGGTAGTCAATGGCTTGAGCGATGCCGTATTTGTGCTGGACGCGCAGAATCGGGTCGTAGACGTCAATCCGTCAGCCTTGAATGTGCTTGGTCTCAGTCAGGACAGAGTCATCGGGCAGACCGCCCGAGTAGTCTTTGCTCCGTGGAAGGATCTGATGGAGCGTTTTGCCGAAGAAACCGAACTGCGGACGGAAATCTCCATTGGTGAGGGCGAGGCCGCCACATACTACGACTTGCGGTTGTCCACCTTGCGAGATCAGGCAGACAATTCTATTGGAAGGTTGATTGTCTTACGGGAGATCACACAACTCGAAAAAACACAGCAGGCGCTTTTGGATAGCAATCGCATGTTGGAAGCTTACGCAAGCGCCGTAGCATTAGATTTTAATGAACCTACACAAATCATTTTGGGAAGTGGAAAGTTATTGATGGAAAGTAAGTATGATATTTCCGAAGAATCAACAGGCTATTTGATCGAACGCATTATTTCGAATGCCGAGCACTTAAAAACAATTACTAATGAGCTTCTTTTGCTAGCCCAAAAGAACGATGAAAAATTCAGCCAGATTACCCTGACATCCGTGAACCTTGCTAAAGTGTTCCAGGCTGTTTTTGAAAGAATAAAGCAGACGCACGACATACAATTACCCCTGGCTTCCCCGGACAATCTTGAAAAGGTAGTTGGGCATCAAGCATGGCTCGAAGAAATCTTACATATTTTCCTCGTGATTGCGACACAACACGCATTCGATCTCAACACAATAAAAATGGGGGTTGAAGCGAGGCGCAGTACCCAAATATGGCTGGAATATCGTGGTGAAGGTATTACGAGTGCAGCGTCGAAAGTGCAAATCCTGGTAGCGCAGCACATGGCTGCCCGTATGAATGGCCAAGCCAATCTTGATCAATTGGGAGCAAATCACTGGAAATTTTGGATCAATTTAAAACCAGCATGAGGCCAAACCAGCCCATCCCAGCATAAATTATGATTTTCGTCAATTGCATACGGGCGCATTTGCCTCTATACTGATAGTGCTGCACATAACCCTATTGGAGGAAGAAATGTCCGAACCCCGCAAGAAAATCACGCTGCCCTATCTATTCAAAAAAGTCGCGGACGGCGAACCTATCACCTGGTTGACCTGCTACGATTATCCCACCGCCTACCTGCAGGAACAGGCCGGCATCGAGATGATCCTGGTGGGTGACAGCCTGGGCATGACCATGCTCGGCTACGACTCGACCCTCCCGGTCACTATGGACGACATGATCCGCCACACGCAAGCCGTGCGACGCGGCGCGCCGACCGCCTTCGTGATCGGCGACATGCCCTACATGACCTACCAACCCAGCGTGGAAACCGCCATCCGCAACGCCGGGCGCTTCATGGCGGAAGCCGGAACGGATGCCATTAAATTAGAGGGCGGCGCTTCGATGGCGGACCGCATCAAAGGCATCGTCGACGCCGGCATCCCGGCCATCGGCCACCTTGGACTGACGCCGCAATCCGTCAGTGCATTGGGCGGATTCAAGGTTCAGGGCAAAGATGCCATGCTGGCCAAGAAGATCATCGACGACGCCAAGGCGCTCGAAAAAGCCGGGGCGTTCATGATCCTGCTCGAAATGGTGCCAGACCGCATCTGCAAGCTGATCACCGAACGCGCCGAAAACTGCATCATCATGTCGCTGGGCTCCGGGCCGGATGCACACGGTCAATTGCTGATCTACCACGACATGTTCGGCCTGTATCCCAAGTTCAAGCCGAAGATGGCAAAGGTCTTTGGCAACGCGGGCGAGGTCATTTTGAACGGCTTGAAGACCTATCATGATGAAGTCATCGACAAGACCTTCCCGGCTGAAGAGAACTGGTTCGGGATGAAGGACGAGGAATACGACGAATTGGTGAAGATGCTAGAGTAGCGAGTAGTAATCAGCGATTAGCAATCAGCCCATAGCTGAAAGCTGACCGCTGAACGTTTTAGATAGTCATGTCACTGCGAGGAAGGCGCAGCCTGACGCGGCAGTCTCCTCGCTGCATGAGATTGCCACGCCGCCTGCAGCGGCTCGCAATGACAACCCAATTGAGGAGATGCATATGGACAACAAATATCGTGAGATGCTCAAAATTCCCCCCGAAAGACTTGACGCCATCAACGCCGTGCTGCTCGACCCAAACAGCAAAGTGATGCAGGGCTTCATGGACGTGGTCGCAAAGTACGGTACGCCGGAAGAGATCAATGCCAAGGCCAGTGAGGCGCGGAAGTACGAGAACCTGCTCAAGAAGGTGCAGGAAAAGAAACCGGAATACGTCAAAGATTTGGAGTGGTTAACGGAACAACGCGACAAAGGAGCATTCATCCCGATCGCAGACTACAGACAGAAAGTCCTGGGAGATGCGGCCAAGACGACCAGGTTCAAGGACGAATATGCCGTCACGCTCGAAGTCAGCGCAGCGCAATACTTCCCCTATGTGCGTGCCGCGGCTGAATGGGCGCTTGCGGAACGCAACTTGATGCCGGCGCGTTGGATCCGGGTGCGCAAGATGAAGGAGCAGGAAGCGGACGGTGACCTGCCAGCCTTCAGCGCTGCCATGCAAATCCTCGGCGCTTCGTTTGTCGAGACCCTGGACACAAAAGGCACGGACGGCTCCAACCTGCACCTGGGCGGCCCGGCCACCATCACGGGCTACTTCGGCGGCATCGGGCAGCCCAACGAGCACGCCCTGCAATGGGTGGATGAGTTCCTATACTACTATACTAACTACGGCGTTAAGTCTGTGCTCAATTTCAATGCCGGGACCATCCTGCTGGGCTTCTTGCTTTATCGGATGGGCATTGATAATGAGTTCAAGATCTCGGTCTACTTCGGCAGTGATAATCCCTACCACGCGCTGTGGATCATGATGGCGGCCAAGCTTTTCAGTCGCGACGACGGCACCAGCCCGCTGATCGGCTTCAACTGGTCGAACTCGGTCAATAACGAGACGATGGAGTTGACCGCGCAATTCCGCAAAGCGCTCGGCTTCGAGGACGTGGTGCGCTTCGAACATCACATCGTGGAGACCTACAAGTCTATCGTGGTGCAGCCCTACAACCGCCGCGACGAACTGGTGGAGATCGCCGACCACGTGGCCAACATCTCGGCCAAGCACGAAGGCGGCGACCCGGAGATCGACGCCATGCTCGAACACCCATCAGACATCCTGGATTACTTCCGCGACAAACAGGAAGTGATCGACTCGGGCGATTGGGATAACTTACAGCGCAACTTCCTCGAGAAAATGGTTGCTGCCAATAAAACAGCCTGGGCGCTGACCGAAAAGGGACTCTCCTTCGCTGCCGCGCCGAATTTGCATAAATAATAAAAAAGTCCGAAAACAAGAGTGTTAGCGCGCGTACGCGCGCTAACACTCTTGTTTTCGGGTATTCCATTTGTCCACACTAGATATCCCCTTTGAACACTGTGACTCAACCAATCACAGCATTGGGCGCTGCCTGCTGCTCTACAGGCAGGCGTCTTTGGACCAGCGCAACGATAGCCACGATCGTGAGCACAGCTACGCCAAAGACAAAGTAAAGACCGCGGCCTCCCAAACTATCCAATAACGGGCCGCCGACGAATCCACCCACAGCCATGCCAAATCCCAAAAACATAGCGTTGAACAGCCCCTGCACGGTCGTGCTCATGCCCGGCGGAGCGTTTTCATCGGCATACGAGACGCCCGCCACCCACACAGCAGGAATGGTCAGGCCGCTGAGAAGTTGAATGACCAGGACCAGACCAGGCGTCCCGGAAGCGGCAAGCAATAAAAATCGGAGGCCGGTGACGGCCATTGATACCATGAGCAGTCCGTATGGCTTGAGGCGCTTGATAAGTCGATTGCCGAAGAAGAGTACGGGAATCTCGGAGACCGTTCCGACCATGAGCGCGAGTCCCATCATCGATTCGTTTGCCCCCAATTCCTGCATGTACGAGAAAAAGTAGTTGTTGAACGCGGCGAGCGCCGATCCGCCAGCAAATGCCAAGGTCAGGAAAAGGAGCCAGCGGGGATTCGTCAGCAGGGTACGAACACGCCCCCTGATTGGATTATCCGCTTTCAATTGGCCGTAGACCAATTTCTGACTGACGATGAATCCCAGTAGAAACAGGATCGCACATCCCCAGAAGGAAAATCTCAAACCGTGGTTCTGGACAAGCACCCCGGCAATGAGCGCAGCCAGTCCATAGCCGATCGTCCCGCCCAGACGAATGCGGCTGTACATCTCTTTTTTGTCAGCCAGCATGAACATGGTAGCGCTGTCTGCAAAAGGCGTAATCGGTGCCACGAAGAAATTAAGCAAAACAGCGATCAGCAAAACCGGCGCGAAAGCAGAGAGCAGGGGAAATATAAATAACGTTATCACCCCGAACAGGATGGCCAGGCTCATCATGAGCCGGTGTCGACGTGTCGCGTCGGCGAGCCCAGTCCATAGCGGAGCACTGAATAAAGTAATAAGTGGGGCTATGCCGGTCAGCAGGCCAATTTGCGCGCCCGTGAATCCCAATCCCTGGTAATAAAGCACGATAAAGGGCATCACGGATGCAATACCTGCGAATAATAAGAAGTAGAAGGTAAATGGCCAGAGTTTTCTCATCATTCATCCATTTCGTTTGACATGATTTCTCTCATCCCAAACTGGCGTTAATACAAACCTTACAGGCCTCCGAGACCTGTAAGGTCGATACATCGAAACAGTTCTTTCCTACACGCTATTCAGTCTAACTCACCTGTACGGCCCGGTTCCGGCGCCCTCCTGGGAGAACAACAAATAGCTGGCAGTGGATACCTTACCACCCTCTGCAATCCTACTCCAACATCCACGGTTCACATATGTAAAGTTTGCCATT
>CAZLOC010000284.1:0-5373 GCA_964560935.1 uncultured Anaerolineaceae bacterium
AAATCCACATTATTCTTCTGGGTTTTTTCCTCTCCATCTCCGGATCAGGGGTTCAGGAGGATTTGTGTGACTTACATACCGTTCAAGCGGTATCTCACCCCGTTCAGCCCCGCAAGATTCGCGTACGATGAGCTTACCCTGGACGCGAATGGGATCTTTTATTTCGGTTTGTTTTTCAAGGCGGTTTATCATCAACTGGGCAGCCAATTTCCCCATCTCAAAACTTGGAGGGCAAACAGTTGTGATAGTGGGCTTTGAACAACTGGCAATATCGCGATCATCGTACCCCACTACAGCGATATCCTTCGGTACATTCAAACCCGCATCTTGAATAGCATAGATCGCACCTAACGCCATGAGGTCATTTGCGGCAAAAATAGCCGTTGGACGATCTGGTATGCCAAGGTACTTCTTTGCAATAGGATATCCGCTCTGAACCTCCCAGGTACCTTCCTCTACCAAGGATGGATCATAAGGGATCCCATACTGTTCCAAAACATCCAGGTACCCTGCAAGGCGGTCTTTGGACGAATTCCAGTCCTGAGGACCATTAATATATGCAATACGGCGGTGGCCCAGCTTGACCAAATGTTCGACAGCCAGGCGCGCGCCATGGCGATCGTCCGCCAACACCGTATTCGTGTATGAACCATTAAAGAGACGGTAAACAAAAACATACGGTTTATTGGCCAAATCAAGGGTTATGTTGGATTCATCCCTCCAGGATTCCACAAAAATGATCCCATCGATGGAACGGCTTATGAGCTGATGGACCGCTTCACTTTCGAGCTCGGGATCCCAATCCGTACTGATAATGATGCTGAAATAATCATGCTGCCTGAGATATTCCTGGATACCGCGGATCAGGACCGGGGTAAAGGGGCTTGCAATGTTATAAACGACAAGGCCTATTGTGAAGGTCCGATCCGTTTTAAGTCCGCGCGCAGCCACATTAGGGCGATAACCCAGTTGGTTGGCGATGAATAAAATCCGCTCCTTAGTCGCTGCATTGACCGGATGTTCACTTCCGGCAAATGCTCTTGAAACGGTCGAGACGGAACAACCCGCAGCTTTGGCTATTTCACGTAGAGTAACTGGCATAAGTATGTATCCAATGGCAAAAAAAGAGATCTATTTACAAAACATCCAGATGACAGGCCTGACATTTTTTATGTGCAAAAACTTTCCTGCCATTATACAGTCATCCCACTGGAAGGGTGGGCGGTATTCGGTATCGCCATCACCCTTCCTGACCAATGCCTCGCACCGATGTATAATGTTTGTTGAGCCGTTTCAAGAAGTGTTCTCAAAAGGTGCCTCAACCGATGATAATTCTTCTAAGACGGCTCTTCTTCTATACTACCATTCTCTTACTTTGGTAGAAGCGGAGTGATTTGTGCTGCAGCATCCTGCATGGCTTGTTCCGGGCTTTTTTGACCGCTCAGTGCTTCCTGCATCGCCTGCTGGACAAACGCTGATACTTCAGACCAATTGGGGAGAGGTCCGCGCGCCGCAGCCGATTCCATCTGTTTCAAGAAGACCTGCATCGTGGGATCGTCGGCTGATTTTTCGGCAACTTGGGCAAGGACATCCTTGCGGCTGGGAATGTAACCCATGCAGTCGGTAAGTTTGGTACCGTAATCAACATTGGTAACGAATTCCAGGAATGCCCAGGCGCCATCCGGCTGCTGACCATTTGCCATCATAGCCCAGTTTTCACCGCCCAAGGAAGAAGCGGCCTGTTTGGTGTAGGGCAGTTCCGCAACCATCCAGTTCAGATCTGGGGCATCGTTTGGAATGGAATTCACATTCCATGTACCGCTGATCATCATGGCCGCTTTGCCAGTGGTAAATTGGGTATAGATCTCAGCAAAACCGTCAGTCACGGCTGATTGAGGCGCGTAACCCTTTTCCACTAGGCCCGTCCAAAAGGCCAAAGCCTCAATGGACTCAGGCGAATCTAACTTGTCGATATCGCCGCCGTTCTGCAGAACCCAGGGAAGGAATAGGAAAGTACCGGTCTCATCCTTCTTGGCGAGCATAGCCGTACCATAGACGCCCTTTTCTTTGTCAGTCAGCGCGGCAGCCCAGGTTTCGAACTCATCCCAGGTCTTGGGGGGATTATTGACATCCAGGCCTGCGGCTGTGGCCATGTCGACATTGATCCACAGGACCACAGTGTTGCTGCCCAATGGGATACCATAGTTCTTGCCATCCCACAAAGTAGAGTTCCACGGGCCGGACAGGTACTGATCCGCCTGCCCCCACTCTTGCACATAGGCGGTAAGGTCTGCTAACGCCCCCGCCGCCGAATAGCGCGCGTTATCGGGATTATCGACAATGATCAAATCAGGCGTCGCGCCCGCGGCAATCGCGGTCGTAAGTTGCTGGTTGAAATCTGTGAAAGCCAGATTCCGGATATTGAGCACATACTGGGATTGCGCTGCATTGAAATCCTCGGCGGCAGTTTTTACACATGCTGCGGCGGGGCCGGTATCGCCGTAATAGGTCCATAATTCAACGGGAAGCGCCTCGGCTGCCAGGGGCTCGGTAGGCTCAGCCTCGGTGACCGCAGGCTCGGTTGCCAGGGGCTCAGTAGCCGGGGCAACCGTAGTGGCGGCAGGACCGCAGCCGGTCAGGACCAATCCGGCGATCAGCGTTAGAAAAATCAGGGACTTCATATTGAGTTGCATGTTTCTTTTCTCCTTATTTGAATGTTATTGGGCAAAATCGAGCTAAAAGCCGAAACAGTATCAATCAGGTATCACCTCCTTTACCAGGTATCAGGAATGCCGGCAGTGCTTGTTATTTCATGGAACCGGCAGTCAACCCGCTGATGAACTGGCGCTGCAAAAACAACAACGCGACGACCGCCGGGATTGCCACCAGGGTCGAAAAAGCCATCATCGTATCCCATTGGGTCTTGTACATACCGATGAACTGAAAAACACCGATCGAAATGGGTTGCAGTTCAGGTTTCCCCAAAAAGGATAACGCGAAAACGAACTCACCCCAGGCGGTCAGAAACGAGAAGGCCCCGACCGCAACCAGACCCGGCCTGATCAAAGGCAGGATGATGTGCCATAATACCTGCAAACGCGTTCCGCCATCGATCCAGGCAGCTTCTTCTAAAGCGTCCGGAATTTGAATGAAACTGGGACGAAGAATGATGATCGCAAAGGGCAGGGCCAGGGCCGTATCTGCCAAGATCACGCTGAAGTGTGTATTGTATAGACCGAACATCTTGAACAGTACAAACAACGGAATGACCAACAAGACGCCGGGCAGCATCTGCGCGGCGAGCAAGAAGAGCATAAAGGTGGTCTTCCCACGGAAGTTGAAGCGCGATAACGCGTAGGCAGCCGGGACAGCCAGAAGCAAGGTCAGGACCATAGTAGACGAAGCTATGATAAAAGAGTTTTTGAAATACAACGTGCCGGTGATATACAATTCGGGTCGGCTGGTAGGCAATCCCAGCGCGGAGCGGTAACTCTCGATCTGGGGTTGCTCGGGAATCAACACGGGTGGGGTTTGAAAAATTTCGGACTGGGATTTCAACGAGGTAGAAACCATCCAAAATAGGGGTAAGAGATAGATTGCAGTTACAGTGAGACCGATGGCAAACCTGACAGATGTTTCAACATATGCTCGTTTCATAGTCTCTCCTCGCTCATAATCGCCCGCAAGTACAATATTGCGCCGACCAGAAGAATAAGCAACATGATTACCGATACAGCAGCGCTCCGTCCAAAATTGAAATTTATAAAAGAAAGCCTGTAAGCAAAGGTCGGCAAAACTTCCGTGGCGCTCCCTGGCCCCCCTTTAGTAAGGATCCAAATTAGATCAAATACCCGCAAGGTGTAAATAAAGCCTAACATCAAAACAGCTAGAATTGTCGATTTCAACAAAGGGATCGTAATGTAAATCAACTTTTGTATTCCGTTCGCGCCATCGACTGTGGCCGCTTCATACACATCCTCTGGAAGCCCGGTGACGCCTGCGCTAAGTATGATGAGATTGAACGGAATTCCAAGCCAGATATTAGCGATAATGACTGCAGCTAAAGCGGTATCGGATTGGACGATCCAGCCAACCGGTTCAGAGACGAGATGCAAAGAAGTCAGAATGAAATTGATCAGGCCGTAGTCTAGGTTGAACAAGAACAGGAATAATGTACCGGTTACCACGGATGGGATTTGCCAGCCTGATAACAATAGACCCCGCATTATGTTGCTCATGGGGAAAGCCTTATTGAATAAGATGGCTAAGCCCAATCCAAACGTAAATTGAAAAAGAATGGATGTTACGGTAAATACCAGAGAATGTTTCAAAGCGGTAGCAAAGGCAGGATCGCCCAGCACATCAGAATAATTTTTAAACCATATGAATTGGAACTGCTTTGAGACAAGCGTCTCAAGCGTATATTCCTGAAACGACATGAAAACACTATATAAGATTGGGAGACCCAATATTACAAACAAAAACAATCCGGACGGCAGGATATAGAAATACGCGGTGAGCTTCCCCCGGGAATAGCTGGCTTTCAGGTCTTTGACGTTCTTACCGTTCGCTAGAAAAGCCATTGTTAATACTCCTGATGAAGAGCGTTGTATGCAACGCCCATTTGGTCATCTCAGTGTCTTTTACGTGAGTCGCCTGGTAGGGCCTCCAGATAACAGATAGTCAGAAACTGTTCAAGACACCAGTAAGAGAAGGAGTATAGATAAACAAAATATAATAATTTTATGGCAAACGTTCGCCATGCACCAATAGTATAATGGCAAACGTTTGCCATGTCAATAGTTAGGTTTTAAGCAAGCCGGAACGCAGCCTGTGATGAGTTTCAATGAGAAATAGCCATGGATCTTAGTCGATTTTTCCTATCAATTGTTTTCTGTAATGCGGTTAAGGGGTGATCCAGGGCCACACCCAAAGAAGATCGAGAGCAATCTCGCTATCGAGCCAAACTTGAACGATTGATAAGATGCCGTTGCATTACCCCATCATCAATTTCGGCCGGCTGCGAAGCGTGCAATGCCTCCGCCGGATGCACAGACTGGATTTCATCTCTCCCTGCTAAATCAGTAATCGTCCACGCCAGCTTAAGCACATGGTGATAACCTCGCGCAGACAGGCTCAACTGACTCATGCACAGCACGATGTCGCCGCCCACACCAGGCTATCCCCCGCTTCATTCAACTCACAGAATTTTCTAACCTCCGCCACGCACATATCGGAGTTGCGGTAGTCCCGGTTCCTGCATGGGACAGACAATATCCGTACCTTCAAAGCGGATTCGCTGCCGTTCTCGCGCTGCCTGCACCCGCTCCCGGATCGAGACCGAGCTCTCCCCCAGCCGGTCGCTGCTCAGCT
>CAZLOC010000285.1:0-5358 GCA_964560935.1 uncultured Anaerolineaceae bacterium
TTCCTGCTGGTCTTTACGCCAGTCCCATTCTCGTTGCTGATTGCATGAACCATCGCTGGCTCATCCCATTCTTCCTGCTCATTCTCATTTTAGCGGCCTGCCAACCATCTTCCAGCCCGGACGTCCCCACGTCCACGCCGAAGGTGGACGCGACCAAAACTCCAGCGCCGACCCAAACTCCAGTTGTGGAAAGCAGGCTGGGGGTCCAGGCCGAAGCGCTGGATGGCCTGACGGTGGACGTATGGCATCCATGGTATGGTGCGCCTGCGGGGCTGTTCGAGTCGCAGGTCGAAGAGTTCAACAGCACCAATCCCTGGGGCATCTTAGTCCGGGCAAAAAGCCTCCAAAATTACACCGAATTATATGAACAGGTTAGTGCGGCTGTGCATGGCCCAGACAGGCCGGATGTGGTGGTTGGCCTGCCGGAATACGCCGTGGAATGGCATGCGCAGGAAGCCGTGCTGGATTTGAATCCGTACGTTTCCGATCCGTTATACGGCTTGAGTGGCGCCGAAATCGCTGATTTTCCGTCGGTGTTCTGGGAGCAGGACCAGGTGGGGGGTGCACGGCTGGGCATGCCGGCGCAGCGCACCGCGCGTTTTTTGCTTTACAACCAGACCTTGGCTAGCGAGTTGGGCTTTGACGATCCACCTGTCACCTCAGAGGAGTTCCAGGAGCAGGCCTGTAAAGCCAATCTCTCCATGCGCTCGGACCAGGATCCGCAAAACGACGGTAGGGGCGGCTGGTTGATCGATTCCCACCCGATCACCGCCATATCCTGGCTGCTGGCTTTTGGGGGCGGTGCGCAAGAAGAAAACAGCTTCCGCTTCCTACGGCCCGAAAATATAGAGGCGACCCGTTTCATCAAGGGACTGGCAGAGAATGGCTGTGCCTGGAAAACCCAGGACGAGCGACCTTTGAGCAAATTCGTGGATCGTTCGGCGCTCTTTGCGACTGCCAGCCTGGAGGATTTGCCCGATCTGGCGCGCGATTTTGCCAGCGCCGGCAACACCGACAAGTGGACCGTGTTGCCCTTTCCCGGCTCCGAAAGCAGTGTGATGGTTGTCTACGGCTCGTCTTACATCCTGTTAGATTCGGAGGATGCCGACCAACTGGCGGCCTGGTTGTTCGTGCGCTGGCTGCTCTCGCCGGAAAATCAGGCGGATTGGGTGAACAGCGCCGGGCTGTTCCCGCTTCAAGCCGCGACGATGGGCCTGCTGGCCGATTACGCAGCCGGGCACCCGGCTTGGGCCGAGGCCGTCAAACTGCTCCCGCAGGGACGCATCACCCCGCAACTGGCCGCCTGGCGTACCATCCGCGTGGCGCTGGGAGATGGTTTCAACTTCATGTTCCGCGTGGATACGCCAGTCGGGCAAGTGCCTACCATTCTGGCACAATTGGATGCAATTGTGACGGATTTGAATAAGTGATATTATTCGTCCTGAGCGGAGGCTGCAATATGGAGGCCGTAGTCGAAGCGCCCTTCGACTGCGTTTCACTCCGCTCAGGGCGAAGTATGAGGTGCACCATGCCAATCTACGAATACATTTGTCTCGATTGCAAGAAAGAATACGAAATCCTGCGCTCTTTCAACGAAGCTGACAAGCCTGTCGCTTGCAACGAATGCGGCGGCGAGAACGTAAAACGTAAGCTGTCCGTGTTCTATGCCCAGAGCGGCGGGCATGCCGTCAGTGGTACGGGGGGAGGTTGTGGCTCGTGCGCAGGCGGGAATTGCTCTTCTTGCGGAGGTTGATTTTGCAGGGGTAACTGACATGGGCGACCGCATAAGGTCGCCCATACCGTTTCTGTGGAGGGAACAATGGAATATACACAACTGGGACGTACCGGCCTGAAAGTTTCACGCCTTTGCCTGGGGACGATGAATTTCGGTCCTGAGACAACCGAAAAAGACAGCTTTGCCATCATGGACAAGGCGCTCGATCTGGGGATCAACTTTTTCGACACGGCCAACGTGTATGGCTGGAAGTTGGGCCAAGGGGTAACCGAGCAGATCGTCGGGCGCTGGTTTGCCCAGGGCGACGGGCGGCGCGAGAAAGTCATCCTTGCCACCAAGGTCTATAGTGGTATGGGCAAATGGCCAAACCAATCGCGCTTGTCAGCGCGACATATCCGCGAGGCGGTGGAAGATTCGCTCAAACGCCTGCAGACCGATTATATCGACCTGTACCAGATGCACCACATCGACCGGAATACGCCCTGGGATGAAATCTGGCAGGCCATGGAGGTGCTGGTCCAGCAGGGGAAAATCCTGTACGTAGGCTCGTCCAATTTTGCGGGCTGGCATATTGCCAAGGCGCAGGAAGCCGCCAAAGCGCGTCACTTCATGGGGCTGGTCAGCGAGCAATGCCTGTACAGCCTGAACGACCGCATGAGCGAGCTGGAAGTGCTGCCTGCCTGCAAAGACTACGGCCTGGGCGTCATCCCCTGGAGTCCGCTCTCGGGCGGTTTGCTGGGCGGCGTGCTGGCGAAAATCGAGAAAGGCCGTCGCGCTTCCGAGGATATGCAGAAAGAAATCGAAAAGAAGCGCGACAAACTCGAAAAATGGGAAGCTTTCTGCAAGCAAATGGGCGAGGGGCCCGCGGACGTGGCGCTGGCGTGGGTTATGAAGGACCCGGTCGTGACCGCGCCGATCATTGGTCCGCGCACGATGGAGCAGTTGGCCGGCTCGATGCGCGCGTTGAAAATCCGCTTCAAGAGGGATGAAATCAAGAAGATCGACGAGATCTGGCCTGGCCCCGGCGGTGAAGCGCCGGAAGCGTATGCGTGGTGAACAGTAGTTGGGACGGCAGTTCAACTGCCATCCCAACTGGTATAAGCTTTGCAAATATGATGGCCGACGACTTTCCGAAGTATGGATACCCAACCGGAGTAGTTGTCGGTCTTGCTTTTTCTACGATATTGGGCCTTCGGCGCAGTTTTCGCGAGGATGCAATCCGTTGTATCGGACGGTTGAAACCGCCACTACGGGTTTTGGGGAGAGAAAACATTCCCAAAAACGGACCCTGCGTCATTACCGTCAACCATTACCACCGTCCCGGGTTTGGGGCGGAGTGGCTGGCATTAGGGATCAGCGCTGTCGTGCCGCGTGAAGTACACTGGATCATGACCGCCGAGTGGACAGCGCCGGGAAAGTGGTACGAACCGATCAAGGGCGCGTACTCGCGCCTGCTCCTGAAGTATCTGTCACGCGTGTACGGCTATACCAGCATGCCGCCCATGCCGCCGCGTCCAAAAGATGTGGAAGCGCGCGCCCAATCTGTGCGTAAGGTGTTGGAGTATACGAAGCGGAATCCCGATTTCGTGCTCGGGCTGGCGCCTGAAGGCGAAGACCGGTCTGACGGGAGACTGGCAGTGCCCGCTCCGGGTGCCGGGAGGTTTGGGCTGCTGCTGGCAGGCTCAGGGTCCGCGTTCGTGCCGGTGGGCGCCTATGAAGCGAAGGGGGTCTTCTGCCTGCATTTTGGTCCGGCCTACCGGTTGAGAGTCCCATCAGGTTTGTCCACAGACGAAAAAGACCGCGCCGCGGCGGAGGTCATGATGAAGCATATTGCCGCGTTGTTGCCTGAACAATTACGCGGCAATTTTCAATAACTGGAGGTAATCATGAAAGGATGGCTAAAAGCAGGTTTGATTGGAGGCATTGCTGGAAGTGTTCTGACAGTGCCTGCATTGCTTCTGTTCTATCTGCCAGTGAATGCTGGCCTCATCATTAATACCTGCGCAGGTGCATTATTCTTGTTGCTATATCCCGGTGTTGGTGTGTTGGCAGCATATTGGTCTACCATTCCGCGCACTCCAAAGCAAGGGGCCATCGATGGCGCTCTGGCAGGTTTTGTTGCCTTTGGCCTGGATAGCCTGGCTACATTGGTCTTGATGTTGATTCCCTTGTTAACCGGTAGATATCAACAATATTTGCTTCAATTTGTCCCATGGGCTTCCTCGGACGCGTTGGAGATTGCTACTATCTCTTCAATGATAATGCTGCCGATTTCTTTATGTATGAATGTCTTGGTAGGGATCTTATTCAGTTCACTTGGCGGCCTGGTGTTCGCGTCGGTTAGAAAAGAGTAGCAATGAAAAAGCTGAAGCTGCCTGAATTGCTGATTCTCAATGCCTACTGGGTGGGACTGTCGTTCAAGTGGAACGCCCTGCACCCGATCATCCTGCCCGCCGTGCTGTTGAACTTCGTCCCGGACACGCGCAAGAATACCTATCTGGGTCTGCTGACCTTCGTCGGTCTGTTGCTCGCAATGGTCATCCAGCCGCTGGCGGGCGCGCTTTCGGACGGCTGGGTTTCACGCTGGGGCCGGCGGCGACCGTTGATGATGCTGGGCACGTTGTTCGATTTTGTCTTCCTGGGGGTGCTGGCCTGGGCGGGCGGCACTTCGACAGGCTCAGTGCAAGGCCTGACCTGGGTGTTCATCGGCTACATCGGCCTGCAATTCAGCTCGAACATCGCGCAAGGCCCCGCGCAGGGACTGCTGCCCGACCGCGTCCCGCCGGAGCAGTTGGGCGTGGCCAGCTCCTGGAAGAACGTCATGGACATGACCAGCCTGATCATCGCCTCGCTGCTGGCCGGGCGGCTGCTTGATCCTGTCGCCCGCGACCCAACGCTGATTATGCTGGTCTTGATGGGGACAATAGCAGTTTCCGCCGCGATCACGGTGTTTGGTACCCAAGAATCCCCCTCTCCCCCGAGAGGGAGAGGGGCCAGGGGTGAGGGGGGAATCAGTGCCCTTCGTGGAGAACTTTTCCACATCGACTTCCGCTCGAACACCTCTTACTGGTGGCTGATCGCCGAGCGCGGACTATTCCTACTAGGCATCTACGGTGTGCAAGCCTTCGCCCAATACTATTTGCAGGACGTCATCCGCGTGGCGGACCCGCCCAAACAGACCGGCGACCTGTTGGCCGTGCTGACCCTGTCCCTGGTGGCGCTGGTGCTGGTCGGCGGCTGGCTGACGGATAAATTCGGCCCCAAATGCATCCTGTATATCGCCAGTACCCTGGCCGCAGCCGGGATGCTCTTGATGCTCATCCCGCGCGACATGGTGGGACTGATGGCCTTTGGCGGCGTGCTCGGCGCGGGCATCGGTCTCTTCCTGACGGCCAACTGGGCCTTGGCCAACAGGCTTGCTCCCGGCGACCAGGCGGGCAAGTTCCTCGGCCTGACCAACCTGGCGACCGCCGGCTCCGGCGCCCTGGCGCGCCTGGAAGGCCCCGCGCTGGATTGGCTGAACGGGCTGTGGCCCGGTCAGTGGGTGGGATATACCTGGTTGTTCGTGTTTGGGGCGGTGTGTATTTTGTTAAGTATGTTCTTGTTGGGGAAGATTAATGAGA
>CAZLOC010000286.1:0-2211 GCA_964560935.1 uncultured Anaerolineaceae bacterium
GATGTGCTGAAGTCTTCCTTCCGTTCCGCGAAGCGGTCCAGCGTTTTCTTTAGGGTCGTTTCTTGCCAGCGTTTGAGTTCGTCTTTGAGAGTCATGGGAGCCTCGCATATTACCACAAAGGCACTAAGACACTGGGGCACGGTATTTCTTTGCGCCTTTGTGACTTGGTGGCTTCGTGGTTGATTAATTTTTCCTAAGTATACAGCCTTCTTGATAGACCCTGATAGCAAATTCGGCTACAATGCCATAAATCGTATCTTTCCAATAAAGCGAGGTGTGGGGTGTTTTGGGCGGGCTTCGCCCGCCCAAAACACCCCACTTCCCCCTCTTTTTGAGAAGATGCCATAAATCTTTTTCTGAAGGAGACCGATGAGCGTATTTTTGCAACTTGCCTTTCTGATCGCCGTCATCCTGTTGGCAGCGAAAGCGGCGGGTTACCTGAGCGTGCGCCTCGGCCAACCCTCGGTGCTGGGGGAACTGCTGGTGGGCATCCTGCTCGGGCCTTCGCTGCTGGACTTGCTGCACCTGCCCTTCATCGAAGGGGAAAAACTGGGCGAGACGATCAAAGAACTGGGTGAACTCGGCGTATTGCTGCTGATGTTCATTGCCGGTTTGGAACTGCACCTGGACGAATTGACGCGCAACACCAAAGTCTCTGCATTATCGGGGATCATGGGTGTACTCATACCCGTTGCGCTGGGGGCCGGGACCGGACTCTTATTCGGCTTCGAATGGGAGGCCGCGCTCTTTCTCGGACTGACGCTTGGCGCCACCTCCGTCAGCATTTCCGCCCAGACGTTGATGGAACTGAAGGTGCTACGCACACGTGTGGGCCTGGGCCTGCTGGGCGCGGCCGTGTTCGATGACGTGTTGATCATCCTGCTGCTGTCGATCACCCTGGCGGTCGTCGCCGGCGGGACAAGCGCAGCCGGCATACTCTTCATCCTGGTGAAGATGATTATCTTCCTGGCCGCCTCGACAGCCTTTGGCCTGTATGCGCTGCCAAAGCTGGTGCGTGCGACAGCTAAACTGCCTATCAGCCAGGGCGTGCTCTCGCTGGCAGTGGTCATCCTGTTGTTCTACGGCGTGGCTGCTGAAGTGGTCGGCGGGATGGCGGCCATCACCGGTTCGTTCCTGGCCGGCCTGATGTTCGCCCGCTGCGAAGAAAAGGAACGCCTGGATCGTGGCGTCTCGGCGCTGGCCTATGGTCTGTTCGTGCCGATCTTCTTTGTCAGTATTGGGTTGGCGGTCAACATCCGTGACCTGGAAGCCGAAGCGCTGCTACTGACCGGCGTTATTATCATTGTGGCGATCGCCAGCAAATTCTTTGGCTCTGGGCTGGGCGCGCGTTGGGCCGGGTTTAGCTGGCGCGAATCCTGGCAATTGGGCGCGGGCATGGTCTCGCGCGGCGAGGTCGGCCTGATCGTTGCCAACGTGGGCATTGGCGCGGGATTGATCACAGGGGAAGAATTTTCCGCCATTGTCGGCATGGTGCTGGCGACTACCATCGTCACACCGCCGATGCTGCGCGCCTTGTTCGCCGAGCCGAAAAAGAAAATTGAAGAAGAGCACCCTGCCGAAGGGAAGGAGGCCTAGTCATGTACCTGATCTTGTTTGTAATGGATGACCCCGATAAACTCGAAGACTTGCTAAACGCCTGGGAAGAAGCCGGGACCGGCGGCGCGACCGTAATGGTCAGCACTGGGATGAACCGTATGTTAAATCACGGCTTTCGCGATGACATCCCGCTGATGCCCGGCCTGGACGATTTCTACAAGCGCGTAGAGGATTATCACCGCACGCTGTTCACTATCGTGAAAGACGATGAAATGTTGAATAAGATCGTGGATGCCACACAAAACGTGGTCGGCAATTTGAACCAGCCGAATACGGGCATCCTGGTGGTGCTGCCTACCGCGCAGGTGTATGGGTTGGAGAAGAATCTGTAAGTTATATTCGCCCTGAGCGGAGGATCGAGTAGACCGAAGGTCGTATCAAGAGCCGTAGTCGAAGGGCATTTGCGCTTCGACTACGGCTCTCGTTGTACTCAAGCCTCCGCTCAGCGGCACTAAATTTGTTTGGGCGGGGTCTGAGACCCCGCCCAAACTTCAAATCTTTTTTCTTTTCTGACCAACATAGTACAAAATCAAGACAAAAGTCAATTGCCGAAAACGGGGGAAAATGCTACATTAGATAAGATTTGCCGTATAT
>CAZLOC010000286.1:2311-5355 GCA_964560935.1 uncultured Anaerolineaceae bacterium
GGCGTGTTGACCGCCAACGACATCAAATTGGTCAACGGCGCGCCGATGGTCAATTGTCCCTATTGCAATACAGCTTATCAACTTACCGAAGAACCAAAATGGTGATCGCGCACTTTTTCATGCGTAAGGAGGCCATATGATTCGACGCTTTTTCGCTTCATTTGTAGTTGTCCTGATCGCGCTATCGCTACCTGTCAGCGCACTGGCCCAGGACTACTATTTCGGCGTGGAGGAAGAAACCGTCCACGTCTACTGGAATGAAGACGGTACGCTCTCGCTCGACTACACCCTGGTTTTCAACAACCAGCCGGGCGCTCACGTCATTGACTTCGTGGATATGGGCATGCCCAACAATTCCTTCGACATGGGCACCGTCAGCGCGGATGTGAACGGCTCAGCGGTAAACGTTGATCGTGGAGAGTACCAGGGCTCGGGCTCCGGCTTTGCCGTTGTAATGGGCAGCAGCGCCATCGGTCCGGGGAGTCGCGGCACGGTCCATGTGCGGGTTGGGCGCATCAGCGATGTCTTGTATACAGACAGTGAAGACGAGACCTACGCTAGCGCTGTCTTTTCCCCAACTTGGTTCGGCAGCCAATACGTCACCGGCACTACAAACGTGACGGTCGTCTTCCACCTGCCGCCCGGCGTGGGAACGGAGGAGCCCAAATGGCACGGCGCGCCGTCCGGCTTCCCATCCGAACCTGAGACAGCGTTGGACAGCACCGGGCGCGTGACCTACACCTGGAACAATCCAAGCGGCAATGCCTATACCCGCTATGAGTTCGGCGCTTCGTTCCCCAAGACGGCTGTGCCTGATTCCGCTATTCAAACCGAACCGGTCTTCACGGCCCCTTCCATTTCCCCATCTTTTAACTTCGATACGCTGGTCAACTTGGGCTGCTGCGGATTCTTCGCCTTCATGTTCTTCGGCATACCAGTCCTGGGTGTCATCAACGGGCAGCGCCGCAAGCTGAAATATTTGCCGCCCAAGATTTCCATCGAGGGGCACGGCATCAAGCGCGGACTGACGGCGGTCGAAGCTGCCATCCTGATGGAACAACCGCTCGATAAGGTCATGACCATGATCCTGTTCGGTATTGTTAAAAAGGGTGCAGCCGAAGTCGAGACACGTGACCCGCTCAAGTTGAAGATCACCGAACCCTTGACCGAAGGCCTGTACGAATATGAAAAACAATTCCTGGGCGCCTTCCGCCCAGATGCCAATCTCAAGCAGCGCCGTGTAGACTTACAAGATATGACCATCAAGCTGGTGAAGGCGGTTTCCGAGAAGATAAAAGGCTTCAGCCGCAAAGAGACGGTCGACTACTATAAAGGCATCATGGAACGCGCCTGGGCACAGATTGCCGCGGCAGATACGCCCGAAGTGCAAAGCAAATTGTTCGACGAAGCCATGGAATGGACCATGTTGGACAAAGACTACGATGAGCGCACACGGCGCACCTTTACTGGTCCGGTCTTTGTTCCCATGTGGTGGGGGAACTATGACCCTGGCTATGGTCGTTCAACTGGTGGAGTTCGTCCCGTTTCAGTGGGTAGTTCCGCACCTTCGTCACGCCCCAGCGGACTGCCCGGCGCAGACTTCGCTGCATCAGTAGTAGGCGGCGTACAGAATTTTTCCCAGAAAGTGATCGGCAACGTGGGTGATTTCACCAGCCGAGTCACAAACAAAACCAACCCGCCGCCTCCACCCTCTCGCAGCAGCGGCAGCCGTTCCGGCGGCGGATGCGCTTGCGCGTGCGCCTGCGCCGGTTGCGCCTGCGCCTGTGCGGGTGGTGGCAGGTAATTTTGGGTTTCGGACACCGTACTTGCGTTCGGTGCAAGTGTTGACGATTTATGATTATTTACAGGTGACACAATGACTATCTTGGATGCGTTATTCAATCGAAAATCGAAAATCAAAAATCTCCGGTCGCCCAGCCTTTATCACTATCTGCGCAAAAATGAGACCGAGAAATCCCGCATCCACCTGCGCGTGGACGCGGACGGTCACGGCACGTTGGTGGTCAACGCCAACCGGGTGATGCACCTGAACCCAACCGCGGCGCTGATGGCGTATTTGATTTTAGAAGGCAAAGGCGAAAAAGAGGTTGTTAAGGAAATCAGTAAAAAGTACAAAGTAAAAAGCGGACAGGTAGCAAGCGATCTTTCGGCCTTCAATGATCAACTTTCCGAACTCCTGAGACCGGATGGCGCCTGTCCCGTGCATGAACTGGGATTGGATACCATCATGCCCTTCAGCGCGCGCCCGTCCGCGCCCTACCGCATGGACCTGGCGGTCACCTATCGCTGCAACAACGATTGCGCGCACTGCTACAACGCCCGCGAACGGAACTTCCCTGAACTGACCGCCGCCGCCTGGAAGGACATCCTGGATAAGCTGTGGGACCTGGGTGTGCCGCACATCGTCTTTACCGGCGGTGAAGCCACCCTGCGAAACGACCTACCCGAACTGATCGCGCACGCCGAGAAGAATGGCCAGATCACCGGCCTGAACACCAACGCCCGCCGCCTGGCGGACATGAAATATGTGCAGCAACTGCTCGAGGCTGGCTTAGACCATGTGCAAATCACGGTAGAATCTTGTGTGTCCGAAGTTCACGATCGGATGATGCGCACCAAAGGCGCACACAGGCAAACCATCGCCGGGCTGCAGAATGTGCTCGCCAGCCCACTGTACGTGATGACCAACACCACCATGCTGCGCACGAACGTGGACACCATCCCGGATACGCTGGATTTCCTGGCAGACCTGGGCGTGCCTACGGTTGGCCTGAACGCGCTGATCTACTCCGGCAACGGCCTGACGGTTGGGACCGGCCTGGCTGAAAGCGAATTGCAGCCCATCCTGGATATTGCCATTCAAAAAACCGAAGCGCGCGGTCAAAAACTGATCTGGTACACCCCCACGCAGTATTGCCAGTTCGACCCCACCCGGCAAAACCTGGGCGTGAAAGGCTGTAGCGCTGCACTGTACAGCATGTGCATCGAGTCGAATGGGAATGTGCTGCCCTGCCAATCCTATT
>CAZLOC010000287.1:0-5281 GCA_964560935.1 uncultured Anaerolineaceae bacterium
CTGCAAAAGAAAACGTTGGGAAAATTGTATCGTGGTATGGTGATAAGTATGGTCGGGAAGCTGAATTGAGTCAATTGGATATTGCCATTATTGAAAAAGGTTCTGATAAAGCATTTGCGCTTATAGAAATTGAAGAAACAAACGACACCCCAAAAACCTTTATGGGAGATGTGTTTAGCGTCTTGCTGGGAGATCATATTAGTTTTCGTGGAGAACGCAAATTTTCAGTGGGAGAATACACGACATTGATCGTTCTTGGGAAAAGCAAGGTCATGCACAAGAAGCGCAATGAGTATCTTCGTGAACAAGGCATGAAAATAAAATCCAGTTTATCCACTGCTAACTCTGCAATTGGGAATATAGTGATTGACACCTTTGCCGACGAAAAAGGTTTGTATGCGCTTCTATCATCGGTACTGGACAATGCTTTCAAAGGTGAAGTATGATGGCGAGAAACCGTCCACGAATAAAACCACGAATACTCGAATGGCTGGCGTCGCTGCGGGAGCCCCACAAGGGGGTGATATTACAGTCCGCTATGGGGGAGGAATTGCGCCCGCTTTTTGGGCGGACGTTGTTGCCGTCCGTGCCTGTCCTGAGCCTGTCGAAGGGCTGGATAGGGCGTTTAAGGGAGAACTCTAATGTCATTGCGAGACGGTGTTCTCCCGTCGAAGCAATCCCCTGTTACAAGAGGAGACATCGTCCCCTTTGGGGATTGCTTCGCAACGCCTGCCCTGAGCTCGTCGAAGGGTGCGCTCGCAACCCCGCCTGCAATCGGCGTCGCTGCGGCAGTCCCCTATGGGGATGATATCCCGCCAGGGGACGATGTTACAGTCCGCGACGGAGGAATTGTCCCTTCGTTACTCTTCGGGGACACCCTTTGGGTACGATGTGCCGCGCAATCCCAAAGGGACGCTTCCAGTCCGCGCTGCCGACCGTGCCAGTTCTGCCTGCGCTAGCCTGTTCCTGATCCGGGATGAGAACAGGGGCAAGCGAGAGAAGCCAAAGGAGCGTTATAAACATGGGTAAGGCAAAAGTTTTATTGATAAACATGCCCTTCGACAACATCCATCGACCTTCCATCGGACTCAGCTTATTAAAAAGTTCTCTTGAAAAGAGACACATTGATTGTGACATACTCTACTTAAATATGGGATTTGCAGAATACATTGGATTCGATAATTACGTACGCGTTCAACAGATAAATCAATATACCCTTGTTGGTGAATGGTTGTTTTCTCGTGCTTGCTATGGAGATTTTTCGCTTAGAGACAAATACCTGGATGATTACCTGAGCCGATTTATCACAAGTAATCAATTTGAAGATATAAAGCGTTTTCTCATTTTACAAGAACAGTCTGCTCAAGCCTTTATTAATGTTTGTGTTGAACGTTATCATCTAAAAGACTACTCTATCATTGGATTTGGCTCGAAATACAATCAAAATGTTTCATCACTTGCTTTATCCCAAAAAATCAAGGAAGTCGTTCCCGGTATTTACGTTGTATTCGGGGGGGCAAACTGGGAAGGCGAAATGGGCAAAGCCTACCTGCAAGAGAGCCCATGGATTGATTTTGCCATTTCAGGTGAAGCTGATAAGTCCTTTCCGGATTTGGTTGAAAATTTATTCGGTGGAGGAAACGGTTATTCTGTTCCCGGCGTTCACTGTCAAAATAAAGATGGTTACGAAGAAACACAAGATGTAATTATTTTGGATGATCTACCTTATCCTAACTATGATGATTATATAGTGCAGTTAAGTTCTGCATCATTTTCCAAAAGAATAAAGCCTAAATTTGCGGTTGAAACTTCCAGGGGGTGTTGGTGGGGTGAAAAGTCACACTGTACATTTTGTGGTTTAAACGGGATAACAATTAAGTTTAGAAGCAAATCTGCTGAACGCGCCTACCAAGAAATCAGGTATATAACTACTAAATATGGCCATGAAATCGAGGCAGTCGATAATATATTAGATCATAAATATGTGCGTACTTTGCTGCCAAAGTTACGGGATAGCAACCTGGATTTCAACCTACTTTTTGAAGTCAAGGCTAATCTGAACGTCAATACGATTTCTATGCTGGTTGAGGCGGGTATTAAGTCAGTCGCTATCGGCATCGAATCATTTTCGAATCCGATACTTGAGCACATGGGAAAGGGGACCACTGATATACAAAATATAGAGGTGCTGAAACAATGTCAGGACCACGGTTTAAGAGTATATTGGAATATCTTGTATAAATTCCCCTGTGATGAGTGGGGAGAATATGAAAAGATGATTGATTTGATACCATCATTATGGCATTTGCAACCGCCGGCGAACGTCGTGCCTGTTTCGGTCGATAGGTTTAGTCCGTATCACAATGATCCAAAGCAGTATGGCATATCCGGTGTAAGACCCAAAGCCGCATACCAATATGTTTATCCTTATAGCCGTGAAATTCTTGCGAAAACTGCTTACCATTTTGACTTTGACAGAAATGAATCAGCTGCAGACTATAACCGTTTCGTTAAACTAGTTAAAAATTGGCAAAACAAAAAAACAGGGGAAACGCTCGTTGCAGTACGCAATCATGATTCAATCATTCTTTACGACACACGGCCAATTTCGATGGATAAGGAATTAGCACTTTCTAAAAACCAAAGCATTCTTTATGAATTTTGCAAGACTAAACGGCATTGGAGGTCGGTCGAAGAGCTTGTGAGTTCTATTGAAAAATTTGAGATAGAAGATGCAGCTTCCTTCCTTGATGAGATGATTGCTCGGAGGTTAGTCTATCGTTCGGGCAATTACTTTTTGTCGCTTGGACTTTTTAATGGATTATGATATTCTATTATTGTTACTTTAGGTGTGTGGTGAACAGTAAAAATACAAGCCGTTATCAACCAAGTTGGTTTCAAAGGAGAAATCATGAGCATCCATATCGGAGATCCAAATAGCGCGGATCAACCTGTTTGGAAAGCAGGTGAATCTAACCCGACAGAGCCCGCTATCCCAGCGTCCGGGCCGGAGGAATCGAGTGAGGCCATTCCAGCATCCGGACCTGAATCAAGCGAGGCTATTCCAGCATCCGGACCTGAATCAAGCGAGGCTATCCCGGCATCCGGACCTGAATCAAGCGAGGCTATTCCAGCATCCGGGCCTGAATCAAGTGAGGCTATCCCGGCATCCGGACCTGAATAATAAGATTCCGATATACATACGTTGGGGGTTGCTTCACTATCGCTTGCAATGACATGCTAATGGCGTCGCCGTGGCAGTTACAGTCCCCTGCGCTTTGCTTCGGGGATGCTTCGCGATCCGCGCTGATGCCGAGTATTCTAGAAAAAAGCTTTCAAGGGAGAACTATGATTATGTCATTGCGAGGAGCGCTTGCCGCGACGAAGCAATCCCCTGTTACAAGAGGAGACATCGTCCCCTTTGGGGATTGTTTCGCAACGCCTGCCCTGAGCTCGTCGAAGGGTGCGCTCGCAATGACATGGGGGTCAACGCGGGGTGGGGAGATACAGTCGTCAAACTGATAAGGATTATAATGGTCGAAACCTTGATGAATAATAAAAAGGTTTCTTTCGAGAGAAAATGCGGAGGGTCTTATGGCAGTAAAAAATAAGTTTTTCCAAATGGTCGTTCTCTTTTTAAGTACGATTATCGTTTTGTCCTGTTCCCTGGTAAGCATTTCAGGAGGCGAACAACCCGATTCATCTGTCGTAGAGACCGAGATCGCGGTCGGGATCATGGCCACCAACCTGGCCAACCAACAACTGACCCTGCAGGCCATGCAGGCGCAGATGACCCAGCAAGCCGGTTCCTTACAACCGACCCAACCTGCCCAGCCCACCCAGCCCAGCCTGCCAACCCAGCCGCCAGTCCAGAATATTCAACCCTCCCCGCTACCCAGCCCGACGGACGTCCCGCCTCCCGCTGCGCTCGTGCTGGATATTCGGACATCGGTCGACACCTTTTATTGTTACCAGTCGCCCTACCAACTGACGATCACGGTCAAGGTCAGCGATATCAACCGCGGCATGGCGGTCTATTATCACATCCAGGACAAAAATACCGGTGTCTCTTCTGATGGGCAGGTAATCGATCTACACCGCAAGACCAGCGACACACGCAATGCCACCATCATTGGCGGAGGAAGCAGTCAACAGAACCTGCAATTTCCTCCCATGATGGGCGAATCCTATTTTGTGTACCAGATCATCAGCGATGATGGGAGTTATCGCAGCCCGGTTTACAGCGATATCACTTTCTTTCCCTGCGGGCAATAAATTTCCTTGTTCACTTTCCTGTCCGGGTTCGCTTCAGGGGTGGAGATGTGCTTGCCCCTTTCCTCCTCCAGGCGCGCACATCGAGAGGTAAAAACAAGATGGATACCTGGTATTCAAAAGAACTCGGCGATGGGATGATGGCGGCCACACCTTCCGGTGAAATCGAGGCGGCATTTTTGCGCTTGTTCAATGCGGCGGGAAAGCCGCTCGAAATGGCTGTGTTTACACGGCACGCATCAGAGGGCCGCCTCCACTGCGAGGTGACAGCCTATTTTTCTCCCGCTGCTAAAAATGTCGCACAGGCTTTTGATGCGCAGCCCTGTGAAAAACCGGCGCGGGCGGGGTTGGGTTTGCTGGCAGGCGATCAGGGTTCCTGGTCGGCGCTTTTCCCTGATTAGATTATTTACTTTTCTTCTTTTCTTTTTTCAGTTTTCGCTTTTCCTTCGGATTAAGCTTGGACTTTTTCTGCTCTTCCTTCTTGCCTTTATCTTTACTGCCCTTGTCACCCATGTTGGTTTCTCCTTTTTTTGAACATGCTGCGCGCCAAGCGGTGGCGCTGAACAGCTTTCGAACAAGCCTACCGTAGAACACTCACGATCAAATGATTCCAGTTTTATATTATCCCACATTCCGCAGCCTGAACCGCATAGTGCGACGCACTTCGCAACGCAAGCCAGGCGCCTGTCGCTGTATAATTGAACCTGGCAACCCGTAGGCGTTAATGAGGAGGTACCCATGCGTCAGTCCGTACTCACCGAGGGGCAAGCCCAGTTCCTGCGCGAAGAAAAAGAAGCCCTGGCCGGGATGCAACTCGCGCTGGCCGGGCTCGAACTACCGCGCGAAGCCCTGGACAGCCTGCAAAAAGCCATCCTACAACTGGACGAACTCTTCCTGATCGTCATCGCGGGTGAGTTCAACGCTGGCAAGAGCGCACTGGTTAATGCGCTGCTTGGCCAAAAAGTTTTGGCGGAAGGCGCCACTCCCACCACCTCGCGCGTCACCCTGG
>CAZLOC010000288.1:0-5277 GCA_964560935.1 uncultured Anaerolineaceae bacterium
ACATTACCAGTGAACATGACCGACTCATCCCATAACAATTTTCCGAGTAACGATTGGCAGATTCTTGGAGAACTTGAACTATCGATTGGTTCGAGCGCGGCAGGACTTATCCACGCACGGTTGTCGAGGACCCTCGAGCCACTCGATCTCCACACAGATTTCCTGAACAAGATTCTGGTATCTGCCCAGGACGCGGCGGTACGCGCCTCGAAGGCCGAGACAGTGATGAAATTCGGTCACATTCATATTTCCATCTTTGTCCCGCACGAGCACGCCTCCAAAGGAAAAACCTGGGGTTTCTTCCATATTGAAAGGATCGAAAATCCATCGGAAGGCGCCGCCACTCAAGACCATGCGATTGATTTTTATTTGTATGTGGAGGGGGAATAACTCAAATCCCCTGTGTCCTCGGAATCCAACTCCGCTTGTGGCTTACTTTAGAATTTCCTGCGCCCAGGCTTCCGGTCCCTTGTCCTTTGTGAGGTTCTCTGCTGCTTCGATCTGTCGTGTTGTGAGGGACGATGTCATTCCATCCCTCATGTGTTCACAACGGGCGCGCAAGTTGGGCGTGACAGCAGGATGTGAGAGGACCGACAATGCCACCGCCAGTTTTGTCTCAGCAGAAAGTCCATTCTGCATCTCCACGAAGGAGACCAAGGCATTCAGGATGATGGGCGTCCATTTGGCTTGTCCGGCATTGGCATACGCTTCCAGAAACAGGCGTTTTGCCTGCTCGTTGGATCGAAGCGCTGCATGTGCCTGCCCCATGTGAATGGCGGTCTGTGTGCCGTTCAGTTGATCGCCGATCTCTTTTGAGAGCGCGAGACTTTGATTGAAATATGCCAGCGCCTCTTCATTTTGACCCTGGGACAGGGACACCATCCCAAGCATGTCCAAGCCGAGAGCGTGTGCCCAACGGTCCATATTGGCTTCTGCGACCGCGTTGCTTTCCTGCAAAATGGAGCGGGTCGCTGGAATGTCTTTGAGCGCGAAGGTTGTCATTCCCAGATACAACATGCAAAAGACCAATCCGCGCGGGTCGCCGACCGAGCGCCAGATTTTCAGGCTCTCGGTCAACTGCTGGCGGGCTTCGTTCAAATTCCCCTGCTGATACGCCACAATGCCAAGCACGCTGATGGGAATGGCGATGTGCCATGGCGAATTGAGCGCCTTGCCATAGACAAGACTTTCGGTCGTCAGACGACCCGCTTCTGATATATCACCTGTAAACAGGCAGAGATAGCCCCAATTCCCGTGGATGTAGTACATCACTTCCGGATCGTTGGTTTCGCGAGCAAGTTCGAGGCTTTCGGCAAGGAGGGCGGTCGCCCTTTCCACGTTCCCGGTACGGAATTCGAACCAACCCAGCGAGTCCACGAGAAAAGCAAAAGCGGTTCTTTCAGCGGCGCTCTGAAGGCTGGCAGGCGCGCCATGCATACGGAGCCCATTCACGGCGGTTTTGAAGGCGGAGAGCGCTTCAGCGTAGTAGCCATGAACCTCGAAATACCAGTTCAGGCAGGGATTCATTTTCCTTAAGAGGTCGAGTCGTTGATTCTCGACCGCCCAATGCCAACTGGAAAGCCAGTTGCTCGTCTCTGCCCGGATCTGTTGTGATGTTTGCGGTTGTTGCGCGCTCTTGAATGGACGTTCCAACGCCGCTACCCAATTGGTGTAGTACACGGCGTATTTTTCGGAGGCCTGCACTTCCTCGACTGGATTGGATTGGAGTTGAGCGAAAGAATACTGCTGGATCAATTCATGCAGATCGTAACGATCCGGGTTTTTTTCGTGGCGCAACAGGGATTTATCCACCAGGGAGGAGAGCGTGGATAGGGATGCTCCTGTTGCTGAGATGGCGGCTTCGCGCGTGAATCCGCCCCGAAACACGGATAATCTCATCAACAGGATTCGTTCTTCATCGGTCAGCAAGGTCCAGGAATGATCGAAGACGGTTTTGATCGAGCGGTGGCGCGCGGGGACATCGAGTTTTTTGGTTTCGAGGAAATCAAGGCTACGTTCAAGTTCAAGAACGATTTCTCGGCAGGACAGGATCCGCACCCAGGAGGCGGCGAGTTCAATGGCGAGCGGCAGTCCGCCGACCAGTTTGCAAATGCGGACAAGCGCCGCTGCATCCTCCGCCTCCAATGAAAAATTCTGCGAAGTCTGGCGGGCGCGCTGGATGAAAAGCTGGATGGCGCTATTGTTTTCAAGATTCGCATCCGCATCCTCAGGGACAGGCAAACCTTGAACTTCGAAAAGCCATTCCCATTGCAAGCGCATGGGTTCGCGCGAGGTGATGAGCATCCTGACATGCCGGGTTTGTTGGAGCATCTCACCCAGCAGGCTTCCGCCCTCCAGCAGGTGTTCCATGTTATCGATCACCAGGAGGATCTCTTTAGTGTGAAGAAAGTTGGAGACCTGCACAATGGGCTCGGCCGGACCAGAGAAAGCCAATCCGAGCGTATCTGCAATGACGGGGATGATGGACTCGGTCATGCCGATACCGGCCATGGAGATGAAGTGAACGCCGTCTGCGAAATGAGGTTCAAGTTGGTGTCCCGCTTCGATGGCGAGACGGGTCTTACCGACGCCGCCCGGTCCTGTCAATGTAAGCAGGCGGCAGGCCGGTTCAAGCAGTTGTTTGGTGATGACGCGGATCTCGTGTTCACGGCCAACGAGCGGGGTGGGAGAAAAAGGCAAATTGCCGGGATTCTTTTTGGGGGCAGAGGCAGGCTCAAGCGCGAAAAGAGGCGAAATGGCATCCAGACTGGTGGTGCTTTTTTCCTGTCTGGCAATTTTCAGGAAGAGTGCGCGTTGGCCGGCTGGGATATCCAGTTTTTCAGCCAGCAATTCAGCGATCTGACGCGAGGGGCGGCGCTCGTCTGACTCAATCTTAAAGATCAGCGAAGGAGAACACCCAATGCGTTGGGCGAGTTCCTGTTGTGTCAGATCGAGCGCTTTGCGCCTGCGTTTGATCCAGCTGCCGAAGGAATAGTCAACGGTTAACATATCTGGTCATTTAAAGCCAAATCGCAACCGGACAATTGTACTACTTTTTGTCCACTAGTTTGTGCGGGATATTTACACCATCTTTTCCGAGAAAAGAATAAACTATGAGCATACGAATTCAATCGATCACCGAGCTTGACAATTGCTTTAGAAGAAATGACGAGGAACCTTTCATGAAGCTCGAGAACCAGTTTTATCAATATGACGAAGATGCTTTGGTCAAGATGGCCTCGAATGGCGACCTGGATGCTTTCAATCAACTTGTCTTGAGCCATCAAAATAAGGCTTACAATCTTGCTTATACCTTGCTTGGCGATCCGGACTCGGCTGATGACGCCACCCAGGAGAGTTTTATCAAGGCGTTCCAGAAGATCGGCAGTTTTCGCGGCGGTTCCTTTCGCGCCTGGCTGCTCAAGATTGTGACCAATACTTCTTATGACATACTACGTCATTCCATGCGTCATCCTTCAACACCGCTATTGCCCGAAAACGAGGATGGCGAAGAGATGGAGGCCCCGGCCTGGCTTTCAGACCCTGCTCCATCTGTCCAGGCGGCTGTGGAACAAAATGAGTTCTCATCCAATATTTACGCGCTGCTGGATGATTTACCTGACATATATCGAAGCGTTATTACTCTCATAGATCTCTATGAACTCGATTACGAAGAAACCGCACAGATACTGAAAGTGCCGTTGGGCACGGTGAAAAGCCGGCTTGCGCGGGCGCGGTATCAAATGCAGAAGAAACTGGAAAGCAGATTTGACCATTCCCCAACGATCAACACGGGCAAGCTCGGACTCGCTGTTTGAATTGAAAATCAGTGTTTCACGAAAGTTGAAAGAATACCCGAATTTGAGATGTAAATATGGATAAGTACAAGTAACACAACAAGTACGATCATTCCCAACACATGAAAGAAGGAACAGAAAATCACTCCTGATCCAGCATGAGCGCAGAGTCCACTCACGCTTATCACCCTCCAGTGCCCCATTCCATCCAAAAGGCAGAAGATCATTCCTCTCATGCAGGCCACGGCACAGACCACAGCGGTCACGAGGGCATGTTCCGCGTCCGTTTCTGGTGGAGCCTGTTATTGAGCATCCCAGTTTCTACGCTTGCAGGTGGGCGGAAGGGTGAGCAGACGTAACCTGTCGCGCCAGGATCAAGACATGCTCGTCTGGGAACTTGAACCCTGATGTGTCAATCTCCACTCGGTAGCGCCATTTTTCATCGTTCATGGTCAGGGTGTGCAATTCGGATATTTCCAACCCCTGACGGGCAAACGCTGCTCGATACTCTTCTTCTGTATAATATTGGTAGCTCTGCAATCGCTCGGTTTCCCAGAGTCGTTTCCCAAGAAAAATGGACTTGGTTATGTAACGGGTAAAATCGCGCTGCGATACCTCAACACACAATGGGCCTTCAACCTCGCGATATACGATACGCAAAGGGTGATACTGCTCCACAAAGTTCTCGAATTCCTGACGTACCTGGTAATCGCGGAAGCGTATGCGCAGGATCTGATGCGGATCCCCGGGAGGCTCCAGCCCATCAAGTAGGACCAGCCATCCTCCAGGTCCCAGACAGCCAGCCGCACCAGCAAGTGCCCGCTCTACTCGCTGTTTGGCGGCCGGGATATCGATCTCACCCAGTTCAGGGGAAAAACTATCTGAAAATACTTCATGCAAAGCATTGACAAGAAGCACAAGCTCGAATTTGCCCAGCCCAGCCAGTAAATCTGTGTCTGTAAAATCACCTTCAATACAACGTAAACCTGAATAATCACGCTGGCAGCGTGCCAGTGATTTTGCGTTGTAATCCACTCCTACCGAGGTTTGATTGGCACACAACTGGAAGTGGGCATCCAATAGTGTACCGATAACCTGTCCCTCGCCACAGCCTAATTCAAGTAATCGTATAGGGTGGTCGATTTGCTGTGCCAGGAGGCGAATCAGTCTGGACGCTGAAAGAATGGCTTCCCGCTTGCCCAGGTTTTCCATAGGCAGCAGGCGTATTTCCCAATAAAAATCCCAAAAGTCATCATTTTCTGGCATAGCAATTGACCAGCGCGTTTTTTCCATGATCCACTATATCATACGAAAGGCGGTACGCAATTGCAATTCTGACCACAGTACCAAGTAGAGCAATTGTGAACGATGATTTTTGCTGATAAAAAGAAACTCACCCGCGAAGAGTAATTTCGGGGGTGAGACAGGATGTGTTAACAACTGACAATTAAGACATCTGAGGCCGGAATTTATACCCGTA
>CAZLOC010000289.1:0-5219 GCA_964560935.1 uncultured Anaerolineaceae bacterium
AGGAGGAAGCTGCTGAATTCCTGCGCTTCTTGCATCGCGAAGACATCATGCAATTGATGTATGAGAAGGCGGGAGCTGTGACGCCCGATTCACGCTTCAAACCTGAGTGGTTCAATACCAATTCCGATACCGCCATCAACAAGTGGACTACGGAATACCCGCTTTTCTGGTACCAGTATTACTATCCGCCCATCTGGGAATCTGAGGGATCCATTGCCCTGGGGCAGTTGTTGGTAGCAGGGGAGCTGACGCCGGAAGAAGCTGCCATGAAGTGGCAGGAAATCGCCGATAAGAATCGACGTGAAAACCCGCAGCAGCTCGAAAATTATACAAAGTGGGTCTTGCCACCCGAAATGTTCGGAGAATAATCAATCTAGATCGCTATTGGGGCAGTCCAAAAAAACAATTCAACCTTTGGACAGCCCCAATTTTCAAAAATCAACTACTGTCAGTTATGGCTATCCCTTTTATGCTTATTTGAAGCGAGGCCAACATTATGAATCGGTCATTTCAGTCGAAATTCACATCTTATCTCTATCTTTCTCCTGCGCTTATCCTGATTACTCTGGTCTTTGTTTACCCTATTATTGACCTTTTCCGGCGCAGCCTCACCCGGGTTGTCGACGGGGTGACAACTTGGATGGGTCTAGTAGCATATCAGAATGCATTGCGAGATCCGATATTTTGGACTTCTTTCTCCAACAACCTACGTTTGTTCACCTCGATTCCCATTATGGTTGTGCTTTCCCTAGTGTTTTCCTCCCTTATTTTTGAACGGATCCGCGGATGGCGCTTTTACCGATCTTTGGTGTTTATCCCCTATGTCCTGGCAATCCCAGTTGTGGGTATCGTCTTTAGCTATATTCTGCAAGCGAAGGGCGTGTTCAATCTGATCCTGCGCTACATTGGCCTGGAAGCCCTGACGCATGAATGGCTGGGGTCATCTGCTACAGCGATCTGGGCAATTATGTTTGTAGTGATCTGGAAAGAGCTGGGATTTGGGATCGTCCTTTTTCTGGCAAGGATGAGTTCGATTTCTGAAGAACTGTATGACGCTGCCAAACTGGATGGCGCTGGTTGGTGGCAGCAGATGATATATGTGACGATCCCACAAATGACCACGGTGATAGAGTTTTACATTGTCGTCAATATGATCACTATGTTAAGCTGGGTATTCGCTTACGTTCTGGTGATGACAAAAGGTGGTCCGGGTAATAGCACCTGGGTTTTGGAATATTTTATTTACCAGAAAGCCTTTCCCTACAGCCAGATGCAGATTGCCTCCGCAGCGGCAGTTTTGCTTCTAATCTTTGCCCTTTTTCTGATGTTCTTACAAGCCCGAATGCGCCGCCAGGTGGAAGGAGTGGATGGTTAGCATGAAACTACCTGCATACATCAATATTCATCGTCTCAAACGCTTACCCGGCTGGACGGTCAAGCAGCTCGCTCTAATCCTTTTATCCCTTCTGACCTTGTTCCCACTTTACTTTATGGCAACCAGTTCGTTTAAAGTGCAGGACGAGTTTTTTAAAAACCTGCTCGGATTGCCAAAAAGCCCAATCTTGGAAAATTTTTATAAAATTCTCCAATACCCCAACTTGGGACGCTGGTTTGCCAATAGCATTTTACTGACGACCGGGTCCGTGTTGCTCTGTACGATCATTGCAATCCTTGCGGCTTATGCCTTTGCCCAGATGCGCTTTCCTGGGCGGGATACCCTTTTCAACTTGATTACCCCTTTAATGGTGATCCCACCCATTGTCATGGTTATTCCCATGTTTGTGCTCTTCCGCCAGTTACGCCTGGTGAATAACCTTGGCGGTCCATTAATTATCTATGCCGGGCTGATGCTTCCCTTTACGATATATCTGTTGCGCAACTTTTTTGTAACTATACCCAAAGAAATCCAAGATGCTGCTTTGATCGATGGCTGCACTGGATTTCAGGTTTTGACGAAAATATACCTGCCGCTCTCAAGACCGGCGCTAGTGACTTCGATTATTGTGAATACTGTTTGGGTGTGGAATGAGCTGTTAATCGCTTTGGTATTCTTACAGACTGAAGAACTCCGCACATTGATTGTTGGCATTACTACATCATTGCAGAAGCGCTTTACATTGGACGTCCCCTCGCTAATGGCCGGTTTGGCTGTGGTAACGATCCCAATGATCATCCTGTATATCATTGGCCAAAACGCGCTGGTGCGCGGTCTGGTTGCCGGCTATGACAAATGATGGTCGTATAACCGGCCTGGACAAAGTGTTTTTCTGGAATATGAATGAAGAAATCGGAGAAAAATTTCAAACGAACGAGTGATTCCAAGAGCATCCCTTTATGGAGACGTCATGCTGAAATTGGGTATCCGACCACATGAATTAGCCTGATTGGAAGGAATGGAATACATGTCCGAAATCGCAAAAAAATACGTGGTTGACATAAAAAAGCATATTCTTGAAGATATCATGCCCTTCTGGGATGGAAGATGCCTTGACCGCGAATACGGCGGCTATATCACCTGCTTTGACAGGGAGGGGAATATCACCAGCACAAATAAGTACATCTGGTTTCAAGGGAGACAGCTTTATACCTATTCGCTTCTGTATAACAGGATTGAGAAGAGGAGTGCATGGCTCGAGTTTGCCAAGGCGGGCTATGATTTTCTCATCCTCCGTGCCTATGCTGAGAATGGAAGATGGAACTTTGAGCTTAATCGTGAAGGTAGGATCATAACAGGTACGAATTCAATCTATTCAGATTACCATGTAGCTCAGGGACTTGCAGAATATTTGCTTGCGACAGGATGTGCAGATGAACGTGGGGTGGGAGTACTTGAGGACACCTTCTCGGCCATCGAAAAAAACACTATGGATCTGGAATTTAAGGATATCTTTGAAAATACCTGGAGTCCTTCACTAATTTGGCATGATATGCACCTTACAGCGCTCAATACCGCATTCATAGCGGGACAGATTCTGGGTCGTAAAAGGGTGAGGGCTTTTGAGGACTACTGTCTTGACAAGATACTAAATTGGTTTTTAAGGGATGAGAAAATGCTTGTTTTTGAGGCGGTTACCCGCGAAAACAAGCTTGACATGTCACCTGTTGGTTTATTCATCAATCCCGGCCACTCTCTTGAGTCCATGTGGTTTTGTCTGGAGACAGGAAGGATTCATGGGAACGAAGCTGTCGCAAAACGGGCTCTGCAGGGGGTTGACTGGACATATAGCGTAGGCTGGGACAGTGTTCACGGTGGAATATTCTCGTATCTGGACGCCGCCGGCCGGACTCCGAAACCATTTGATTGGCACAGAGAAACCAATACCGCCTGGGACGACAAGATATGGTGGGTCAACTGCGAGTCTCTTTGTTGTTTTGCTCTTTCTTACGCCGCATCACTTGATATGAAGTATTTGGAGATGTTTGAAAAGCAATACGACTTCTGTATGAAATACTTCTACGACCAGAAATATGGCGAATGGTACGAGCGACTTTATAGAGACGGCTCTGTCAAGGTTGCAGACAAGGGTACCAAGTGGAAATGTGCATATCACCTCGTACGTTCACTTGTTCAAATAGTAACCACTTTTGAGAGGATCAAATAATAAATGAATTTTCTAGAACGCATCAATGCCACCCTGCACAAGAAAATACCCGATCAAGTTCCTTTTGCGCCCTATGACAATCTCGTCCCGCGAGGTAGTTTCGAGCGTGAACTGCGCAACCGCGGCATGGGATTGTGCAAGCGGATATCAACCATTTCGGCATCGATGCCCAATGTTTCCATCGAACAGCGCATGGATGGAGACGCCAACCTGACCATTTATCACACACCCGAAGGGGATGTGCATACCCGCAGCAAGGGAGGGCTGGGTAGAATCAATGATGCTCAGGTTGTGGAAATCGAGGGCATGATCAAGGATGTTAAAGATTATGACCCAGTGATTTTCATGTTGGAAGATACAGTGTTCGATATAGATAACAGTGCTTACTACGATTCTGTGCGTGATTTGGGCACAGACGGCATTGTACGAGACTGGGCATTGGATTACGAGGCCGCACCCTACGGCGCTGTACGCAGATATTTTGGAGAAATCGGCGGCCTGGATCGATGGATTTATGCACAGATGGATTATCCGGATCATTTTGCGGCGCTGCTGGAAGCGCAAACTCGCAGGGATGAAAGGAGATTGGAATTGGTGGCTGATTCGCCAGCGGAATTCCTCGGCTTGGGGTGGTTCGAAGGCATCTGGGGTCCGGCGCAATTCAAAAAATACGAATTTCCTTTTTATCAAAAGTGGGTTTCCTATTTGCAGTCCAAGGGCAAAATCTGTGTGCTCCACTGCGACGCCACCAAGAACATGAAAGTCTACCAGGATTTGATTGCCCAAATCGGTTTCAAAGTGATCGAAGCGTTCACGCCGCCTCCCGTGGGCGAACTTTCCCTGGCTGAGGTTCGTCAGGCCTGGGGGAACGATACCGTGATCTGGATAAATTTTCCCGAAACGGTTTTCTATTCCGGATATGAGGTCACCAAACAATGGACAATTGATTTGTTACGCAGTGATGCGCCAGGCACTTCCCTCGTCATCAGCTTCACCGAAATGGGACTTTGGGGTGCGGTGAATGATGAAACTGAGAAAATATTCAAAATAGGTGCCCAGGCAATTATGGATGCGATTGACGAACACGGGAAAGTGCCTATCAACGTATGATTATGAGACACGCCAAACAATACGATATCCTCACCTTTGGCGATATGTGCGTTGACCTGATCGTGACTGGTGATGATGTCGTTCCGCGGTTCGGCCAGTTCGAAAAATTGGTTGGGGACTATGAGTTGGAAATGGGTGGTTCCTGCAATATTTTTGCCTGCCAGGCTGCCAAGTTAGGACTGCGGGTGGGAATTTTTGGCAGGGTCGGTGACGATGATTTTGGCAAGCTGGTTTTAAAACGGTTGATCGAAAGCGGGGTTGACGTACAGCACGTAAATGTAGACCCTGCTCTGAAAACTGGTTTGGGCATAGCGCTCTGCCAGGGAGATGATCGGGCCATCCTGACCTATCTGGGTTCACTCAACGCTGTTTTCCCAGAGGAAATCAGCGATGATTTGCTGCGCTCGGCCCGCCATCTGCACCACGGAAGTTTTTTTCTGCATACAAATCTACGCCCAGCAATTCCAGGCATATTCGCACGTGCCCGCTCTTTCGGCCTGAGCACAT
>CAZLOC010000290.1:0-1563 GCA_964560935.1 uncultured Anaerolineaceae bacterium
TTCTTTTTTCACAAAGGAGGGCTGGACGTCAATGACGATGAGCAACGAGTCGTTTAATTCAATGAGGGATGATTTGGGCATAAGAGTATCTGTTAGCGAAGATAAAAAGTAGGTCACGCTCTAAACGTGACCTACAAATTTACACCAACAACCTCAACGGCTCTTCCAGATACTTCGCCAGCACCTGCATGAACTGGGCGGCTTCGGCCCCGTCGCTGACACGGTGATCGACCGAGATGGTGGCTTTCATGCGCCAGCCGGGTTTGATCTCGCCATCTTCTACCACCGGCACTTCACGCGCCGAACCGACTGCCAGAATCGCCGCTTCGGGCGGATTGATGATGGCGATGAAATCGTCCACATCGTACATGCCCAGGTTGCTGATCGAGAAGGTCGAGCCTTCGATATCTTCGGGCTTGACTTTGCCTGCGCGCACACGCGTCGCCATGCCCTTGACTTCGAGCGAAATCTGGCGCAGGGACTTTTGATCCGTGTCCTTGCAGACCACGGTCAGCAGGCCGCCTTCGACAGCAACGGCATTGCCCACATTGACCGCGCCGTGGCGGATGACCTTATCGCCATCCAAGGATGCATTCAGGTTGGGGAACTCGCGCAAAGCCAACGCCACCGCCTTGACAATGAAATCGTTGACCGAGAGCTTCTCGCCCTCCGGCAGCATCCCGTTGATCTGCTTTCGCATTTCCATCACGGCTTCCATCTTGTATTCGTGGGTGACGTAGAAATGCGGTACCTGCTGCTTGGCTTCCACCAGTCGGCGGCCGATGGCCTGGCGCAGTTTTGTTAACTGCACGATTTCACCTTCATGCGAGACAACGGCCGTGGGCGGTGGGCTTACGGTCTGTGGTCCACGGTCTACGGTCGGGGCTCCGCCTGCCAGCGCTGCCTCAATGTCTCGGCGCACGATGCGCCCACCCGGGCCGGTACCCTGGATGTTGCCCAGGTCGACGTTCTTTTCTTCGGCCACGCGGCGCGCCAGCGGGGAGGCCTTGATGCGTCCCTCAGGCGTGGTAACGGCTTCTTTAATGGGAGCAGGCTCAGGCTTGGAAGGCTGCGCCTCGGCTTTCTCCGGGGCGGGTCCTTCTTTCTCGGGTTTGGACTCGGCTGGGGCTGGCAATTTGCCCACTTCTTCCCCTGCTTCACCGACCACAGCGATGGGGGTGCTGACCGGAACGACCGTGCCCTGGTCGACCAGATGCTTCAAGACCACGCCCGTGGCGGAAGACTCCACCTCGACGGTGGCCTTGTCGGTTTCGATCTCGGCCAGTACGTCGCCTTTGTTGATAGCCTCGCCTTCGGTCTTCACCCAGCGGACGAGCGTGCCTTCGGCCATGTCGAAGCCCAGTTTAGGCATAGAAATGGTTTCAGCCATTATTGCATGACCTCCTTCACCGCTGCCACGATATCGGGCACCTGCGGCAGGGCCAACTGTTCGAGCGTACGGTTGTAGGGCAGCGGGACTTCTTTTTGCGCTACACGCAAGATGGGCGCATCGACGTAATCGAATGCGTCTTCGTAAATGCGGCTGGAGATTTCGGAGCCGAC
>CAZLOC010000290.1:1663-5195 GCA_964560935.1 uncultured Anaerolineaceae bacterium
AGATATTCCTCTTCCGGCACTTCGCCGCGCACCTGGTACATGGTGGCGTGCTCGATGAACAGGACCGGGTCATCCGAGCGGATGGCCGATTTGAGCAGGCCCTTGGCGTCTTCGGGCGTGCCGGGGCTGACGACCTTAAGACCGGGGAAATGTGCAAAGACTGCGTCCGGGGTCTGCGAGTGGGTCGCGCCAAGCTGACGCCCGCCGCCGCCGACAGCGCGGATCACCATCGGGACTTTGAACTGTCCGCCAAACATATAGTGTAGTTTGGGCGCCTGGTTGACCACGTAATCCATCGCCGCAAAAGCGAAGTTGATGGTCATCAATTCCGCAATCGGGCGCTGACCGACCAGAGCCGCCCCAATCGCCGCGCCAATAATGGCATTTTCGGCGATGGGCGTATCTTTGACGCGTTCAGGGCCGTACTTATCATAAAAGCCTTTGGTGACGGCATACGTGCCGCCCCAGACACCCACCTCTTCACCCAGGATGAAGACGGCCGGATCGCGGTCCATTTCTTCCATCAGGGCCTGGGAAATTGCTTCACGCATTGTAATTCTAGCCATAACATATCCTCTTTACCACGAAGTCACAAAGGCACAAAGACACCAATTTTCTAACCTTGTGACTTCGTGTCTTTGTGCCTTTGTGGTTAATTCTCTACGTAAACATTCTCCCAGAGCGCCTCGAGGGCCGGCTCGGGACTGGCTTCAGCAAACTCGACTGCCTTTTCAGCATCCTGCATGGCGCGTTCTTCGATCTCATCCAGTGTCTTCGCAGCCACCTTCTTGGCGCTGAGCGCCTTACGGAAGATGCCAATCGGGTCATCCTCTCTCCATTTTTCAACTTCCTGTTTTTCGCGGTACCGTTCGGGATCGCCCATCGAGTGACCTACAAAACGGTAAGTCACAACCTCGAGCAGGTAGGGACCATTCCCAGCGCGTACATAGTCAAGCGCTTTCCTGGCCGCCTCGTAGACCTGCATCACATCCATACCCTCGATGCGTTCGTTAGGGATGAGGTACCCTTCCGCCTTCTGGCGTATTTCCGAGACCGCCGAAGCACGTTCCACAGAAGTCCCCATACCGTATTGGTTGTTTTCACAAACCCATAGAACGGGCAGCTTCCAGACCTTGCTCAGGTTCAGCGCTTCATGGAAAAAACCGATATTTGTCGCGCCATCGCCGAACATACAGATGGTCACGCCGTCGTTCCCGGCATACTGGTCACCCAGCGCCATCCCGGCCGCAATCGGCAAATGGCCGCCGACGATGGCATGTCCGCCCCACATATTCTTATCCGGGTCAGCCATGTGCATCGAGCCGCCTTTTCCTTTCGATACGCCGGTGGCTTTGCCCAATAACTCTGCCATGACTTCGTTGGCGGAAATGCCACAGTTCAGGGCCACGCCATGGTCGCGATACGCCGTGATGACGCGGTCTTGTGGTTGGCGGGCAGCAACCAGACCCGTGGAGACGGCTTCCTGCCCGATGTACAGGTGCAAAAACCCGCCGATCTTGCCTTGTTGGTAGAGTTCCATGGCTTTCTCTTCGATACGGCGGATAAGCACCATTTGATAATATAAATCGAGTTGTTCTTCCTTCTTCATAGTTACTCCCAATCACAGTGATTACAAAAAAACAGCCGGGAAGTTGCCCCGGCGGGGAATGGTTAATTGTATTCCAGGTCGAGAATTATATCTCGCACAGCGGGATTATATCCGATATTTATATCTTTTTTGTAAGAAATTCATGGAGAATAACCCCAAACCGGTCAATCTGATACGATTTGAGAGGGGCAAAATAATGTACAATTACCCGCAGAGAAGGTTTTTTATGAACTGGCTGACAGGTTCCAAGCTTGGTGAAGCGCGCAAACTGGTCAATCAATTGAAGGACGCCTCCAAACGCGGGCGCGCTGGGAGCGAATTGCTGCGCCTCGGCGCGGAAGCAGCCCCGGCCTTGATCGAAGCGCTTCAAACCAAAGACGAAAGCCTGCTCTCGTTATATCAGGGTATCCTGGCCCGCATGGGAGTTGCCGCCACCCCTGCCCTGACCCATTCCCTGCACAGCGACCATCCCATCATCCGTGGGCGGGTTGCCGAAGTCCTGGCACAGACCAAAGACCCAAAAGCCGTGCCTGCCCTGCTGGACGCCCTGCGTGGCGAGTTCTATACGGTGCGCGCTCGCGCTGCCAAAGCATTGGGCGCCATTGGCGACAAGCAGACCCTCCAACCGCTGTTGGAGGTTTTATCCGATAACGAGCCAGAAGTCCGCATTGGCGCACTGATCGGACTGGGGCGCTTCAAAGATCCGGGTACCTTCGACCGCATGGCCGACCCCTTGCTTGATGACCCTCAGATCGAAGTGCGCCAGGCAGCTGCCCAAGCGTTGGGCGAAACGAAATATCCGCAGGCCATCCCATACTTGATGGTCGCCTTGCACGATCCATTCTGGTGGTACGAACGCGAGCAGGCCGCCGATGTGCTGCTCAAGGCCATCGAAGGCATGGGGGCACTGGTGGTTGATGCCTTGCTGGAAGCTTTGCACGATAGCGAAATGACAGTCCGCCGCTACGCCGCCAGGTTATTGGGACGCATAAAAGACCAGCGTGCTATCGAACCCCTTGGGATGTCACTCTACGACACACATTTCGAAGTGGGCAAAACCGCAGCTGAATCCCTGGCCGGGTTCGGCCCGCCAGGCCTCAAAATCCTGGCCGAAGCATTGCAGCATCCCGAAGCCTGGCTGCGACAGCACGCCATCACCGGCCTGACCCTCAGCGGCGACCAACGCATCGTCCCTGCCATTCTGGACATGCTTAACGACCCGGAGCGCGAAGTCCAAAAGCAGGCCATCCAATCTCTGGGGGAACTGAAAGATGCCCGCGCGCTGCCCGCCCTGCAAGCCATCGCCATCGACCGTCGCGACCGCGAATTTTCGTCCCTGGCGCGGGGGGCCATCGAAGCGTTGGGAAAGGGATGATATCCCGACTGTCCTCAGGTGTGATTCAGGCTGTATCCATAGCGACGGAACCGTGATGTTTTTTTACCCGGTACAATGCTGAAGCGATATGCTCTCGATAAGCTATATAAAAGTTCTTACACAGAAGTATTCTGTATAATAGCCCATTCTCCAATCCCCATTTCCTATCTCTCATCATTGGTATAATACCCCCCATCCTTCTACGCGGAGCAAGAATGAGTCCCAAAAAACTGACCGGTGCGGATATCCGCCAGACCTTTATTGACTTCTTCGTCGAGCACGGACACACGGCTGTGCCTTCGGCTTCGCTCGTCCCGGGCGGCGATTCCACGCTGCTGTTCACCAACTCGGGCATGGTACAGTTCAAAGATGTTTTCCTCGGCACCGAGGTGCGCCCGTACACGCGCGTGGTCGACTCGCAGAAGTGCATGAGGGTAGCCGGCAAGCACAACGACCTGGAAGACGTGGGGCGCGATGGTACGCATCACACCTTCTTCGAGATGCTCGGCAACTGGTCCTTTGGCGATTACTACAAAAAGGAAGCCATC
>CAZLOC010000291.1:0-5177 GCA_964560935.1 uncultured Anaerolineaceae bacterium
CCATAGTGATGCGGTTGGAACGGAAGGTGTCGGTCTCGAGCACGTCCACGCCGACTTCGAGGAACGAGCGATGGACTTTTTCCACGGCTTCGGGGTACGAGATGACGAGGTAGTCGTTGCAGCCGTTGTACTGCTCGCCGCCGAAATGCTCGGCGGTCAGGTTCTGTACCTGTAAACTCGTGCCCATCGCGCCGTCGAAGACGAGGACTTTTTGTTCGAGGGCATTGAGGTATTTTCTGTTTGTATATTTTCGAGTCATGTTGCTCCTAGCCTATAAAAGCATATCCAATATTTTTTATTCTTCTAACCATATTGCGCCATTTATCCCAGGCGGAACTTCAAATGTTTGTTTTTCCCTGCTGTTAACATCTTGAATGTGTAAGTGCCAGGGCGAACCAGAGATAATTGAGAAGTAAGCAATGTAATTGCTGTCGGGCGACCACAGTTGGTAATTGGAATACCATGATGTCTGCCCGTCATAAATAATTTTTGTTTCCTTTTTAGCTATGTCAAACAGATATAGTCTTGTCGGTTCTGTCCTACTTTCATAAACCAGCATGCTCCCATTTGGCGACCATTCGAATTTATCTGCAAGAATGCCAGGTGCAACTTCTTGAGTGCTTTTTGTTTCTATATTCAAAATGAATATACCTAAATCGTTTGATTGCGATTCAGTAGCCATATTTAACGCAATACTTTTCCCGTCAGGTGACCATGTTGGTATCGATGAATAACCGAAATCAATAACTGCTGGCAAAAACTCGACTGTACTCTTATCTTCGAGCGAATAAAGCAATGCGGGAGAAACAGAACGTAAAGATTTGGGCGGGAAATCCGTTTGAGTAAAAAAGAATCTCTTTCCATCGGGTGACCATGGCCCCAAAATAAAGCCAAAGTCATTCTTTTCGAAAACCAGTTGTGATTTTTTAGTTTGTATATCCAATATAAATAATTGATTTGGAACAGGACTGTATGCTAAATAATCGCCATTGGGAGACACACTAAATAAAAAAATATATCCATCAAATGTCAATTGCTCTAAACCTGACCCATCGAGATTAATCTTGAAGATATCTCCTGTTACACCAGCATCACCCATGCTAACGTAAATGGAATCTTGGACAACGAATGAATAATACTGGTCTTTATCTGTGCTAAATATTGTGTTGGTTGTCTCACTTTCGATATCGAACGAGTATATGCCATGGACAGTTGAGTAAATTAACTTTCCTTTGGGTTGGTGAACTTCCGGAGTTAATGTCGGCGAATTAAAAATGATTGATTCTGTACAGCCCGAAGAAAGGGCGATAGCAATCAACAAAAACCATTTCAAGATGGTTTGTATGTTGTGTTTATTCATGGTTTGCCCTCAAAATAGAGACATCCAATCCTTCTAAATCTTCCAGCACGGATTTTGTTTGTTTCATCTCCGCACGGGAATAAATCCCCGTGCTATTCATACAAAGCCGACTCAAGTCGGCTAGTCCGCTTTCGCGAAGCACCCTTTAGGGTAGCGGGCTTTGTAGGCGTAGCAGGGACGTTCACGGCCGTGCGGGGCGAGGGTTTCGCAGCCATCATATCGCAATCACCTCCGCTTCCTCCAGCACCGATCTCGCCCACGCGGTCACATCCTCGCAATAAACCTCCGCATCTTCCATTCGCACATCCAGAATCGTCTTCGTCCACGTGGATTTGCTGATAACCGGTTTGCCATCCTTCGATTTAATTTTGAACGTGCGCTTGCCGCTATCCACCAAATCCTTGTTTTGTCTCCTGATGAAGGCAGGCGGCTTATTTTCAACCAGAAACTCTCTCAATAACTCACGATCGTGCAGCCAGCCTGCGCGGGTCAATTTGCTGGAGTGTTGCAGCATGTAGGCTGTAACCGTCAGGTGATGGACTGCGCCATACCCTGCATCTTCGAATTCCCTGGCGAGGCATTCGTGGAAGCGGTTTTTGCAGGCGTTATCATGGGCACCGCATTCGGGACAGCTTATTTGCTTCATGATGTTTCAGTCTAAAAAATCAAGCCCGTTTTCGGCTGAAAACGGGCTCTGGCTTTATTCTACCTTTCGTATGCGGTGGCGATTTCTCTCGACCACTACAAACGCTTTTGCCAGTTCCGCTTCACCGTAGGTCTCCAAGACTTTCATCACCTCGGTATGGACATCTTGCATTGTGGACGGCAGCATTCGTAAATAGATGACACCATCCCCAGATCCATGTACAAAAACCAGGTTGCCGTAGTCTCTATCTCGGGTAATGAAAATTCGTCCTTGCTCGTTGGCAATTTTTAACAGTTCCGAATCTTTGGCGCGAGATAAGCCCAGTTGTGATGCTGTGACAATATCATGTCCTTGCTCACGCAAGAATCGCTCCGTCTTTGCATACACATCCTGGTCCAGCAGGAGCTTCATGCTGCAACCGAAGAAATATGAATATCTTCCGACGCTACCAACGCAATGGCATATTGCAGGCACGCACGGATGTCATCTTTCTTCAGGTCAGGGTAATAATCCTGGATGATTTGGTCAAAGGTCAAGCCTTCGTTGAGTAACTCCAGTACATTCTGCACGGTAATACGTGTACCCTTGATAACTGGCTTGCCAAAGTGGATTTGTGGATTGACAACAATTCGTTCCATAGATCACCTCTTTACTCATTTTATCATCACAAGGCAAATTCGCCTCTCGAAGATGAGAGGCGACATTAAATTTATAGTCATCTCTCATCTTCCAGTCACGGGCGACAAGACGTCGCCCCTACTGCCGGAATTGGCACCGGTTTTAGCTTTCAGCAATCAGCATTTAGCCAAATACTAAACGCTGACCACTAACCGCTAACAGGTTGCCGAGGCTTCAACGGGCCGGTCCCTCAGCCTCTCTGGATGAGTGGATGGAGTATTCCATCCCGGTCAATTGTTAGGTATGAGTTTACCACAGGGTCAATACCATGTAAACCCGACCGATAATATCCTATTTCGTTTCCTGCCAGACAAAGACTTGGTTTCGTCCTTTCTCTTTGGCAATGTATAAAGCCTGGTCTGCGTGATTGAGCAAAATATCCAGCGCCATTTCATCGGTTCCCTGTATGCTCGCCAATCCCATGCTGAGCGTAATGGAGATCTCACGATCATCGATTTTCAAAGGTCTGCTCTGGAAATCGGTGCATAAGCGGTTGGTCAATTGCTTACTGCGCCGCAATCTTGTTTCGGGAAGCAGGATGACAAATTCATCCCCACCGTAGCGCGCAAAGATGTCCACTCTCCGGATGTTCTCCCGGCAGCGCCAGACCATGGCCTGCAACACTCTATCGCCGAAAAGATGTCCGTAGGAATCGTTGATACGTTTAAAAAAATCAATATCAAACATAATGCAGGCCAGCGGGTGCCAATAGCGTTTTGAACGCGCGATCTCCATTTCAGCCAGATCAAAAAAGTGTCGGCGGTTAAACAGGCCTGTCAACGGGTCGGTCGTTGCTAATTTCACCAGGAGCTGCTCTGCCTGAAAACGTTCGATAATGTGACCCAATCTTTTGGCAATCACATGTAGCAAGCTATATTCTTCTTGCAAAAATGGATCATCGTCACTCTCAGGGACATCTCCTGTATAAAATACATCTACAGAACCACTGGGGTACCCATGGACATAGATATCGCTGCTCTGTTTCCTTCCCGAAGTTTTGAATCCCTTGGTAGTGTACTTCCGTCCTCCATATACAATCCGCGCGCAGGTCTTTCTTGGATAATGCCAGGATGGGGAAATCAGTTCTGTTGTACCCTGTAAGATCTCTTCGAGGGTAATCCCCGGTTGCTCGATCAGGTCGGAGATACCATAGAGACAGTTCAACTCTTTGATGCGCTCGAGCAGTTCCTCGGTCCATTTTTGAAGCGAATTTTCGGCATACTTTTGACGTGTAATATCTGCAACAGTCAGGAGCACGCGCCAAGTCCCGCGTTCAAAGGGGACCGCGCTCACCATTGTCCAGATAACCTCCCCATCTTCTTTGACAATGCCAACCTCAACATTTCTGATAGTCCGCCCTTCGTTGAAGGCACGCGCGCTGGGAAATTCATCAGATGGCATCTCGCTGCTATCGGCTCTTATGTATTTGCGCTGCCTGTACTTCCCCCTACGCAATTCATCCTCTGAAAGCCCCAAAACCTTCCCCAATGTAGAATTGGTATAGAGCGGTTTTCCATCTTTTCCCAGAATAGAGACACCCACAGGCAAGGCCTGCAAGAACGCCTGCAGCTTCTCTTCGCTCTCGCGTAAAGCATCGATTTGCTGCACTAACTGCCGCTTTGATGTTTCTTCTTTTGCCATACTCCCGGATGCCTCTATAAAACAGACCAGTTTCCTTGCACTCAACCAAATGGTATTCAGATTGTATCAAAATTCGACGAAAGAAATTTGACGAACATTTCCCATCTATGATAGACTCTTAACGATTAAGTTTTTCCTTAATTAAGGTAGTGTCTTATGGATAAAGTCGAAACCCTCCACGCATTTGAACAGATTAAATTACTATCGGACTCTAGACGATTGCAAATCCTGCGCCTGCTGATGGCCTCCCCTGCCAGCCTGACACAACTTGCTAGAACCCTCCACCAATCCCCTGCCTGGGTGCGGCATCACATCCTGGCGCTGGAATCCGCGGACCTGATCGAACTAAGCGAAGTCCGTACTACAGGTAAGGTCATTGAAAAGTTCTATCGCGCCAAAGCAGGAGCCTTCCTGCTGCAAGAACTCATCCTACCCGAAGGCGGAAAACCGGCCATTGTTTTCTCCGGCAGCCACGATCTCGCCCTCGAAAAGATCGGCGAACAGATTGCCGACCATCTCACCTTACTGACCCTGCCGATCGGCAGTCTGGACGGTCTCGTCAACCTGCGCCAGGGATTATGCCAGATCTCCGGCGCGCATCTGCTCGACAAGAGCGGCGAATACAACGCGCCATTCGTCCGCCATCTCTTCCCCGACCGCACAATGGACCTGGTCACTCTCGCCTATCGCACGCAGGGGCTGATGCTTGCGCCGGGCAACCCGCAGGGAGTCCGGGGCGCATCAGACCTGGCCCAAGCCGGCCTCCGTTTCATCAACCGCAATCCCGGCTCTGGGACCCGTCTCTGGCTGGACAGCGAACTACAGCGCCAGGGCATCTCACCCGTTTCCATC
>CAZLOC010000292.1:0-5158 GCA_964560935.1 uncultured Anaerolineaceae bacterium
ATGAACGGGGATAAACGTCAATTTGACCTCATGAACACTAGAAGGCCAATTTTCAAGGGCGAAAACGCTCAAAAATCATTGTTCATCTCTGTTTATCCCTGGTGAATCCGAATTTCAAAACACTCTCTTAGGGCCTGTTGCTGTTTAGTGTATCTGCCCTCTAAATTCCCCTTCTACCTTATCGGCCCAGGGGTAGACCTCTGTCCCTTTGGCCGCTTCGCGGATGGCAGGATCATCAGAATAGTGACCGCGTTTTTCGGGCGGTAACAACTTTGCGATGTGACGCATGATCTCGTGGCCGATTTCATCCAACTGCTCGCGGTGTTCCCGCCCGCGCCCGCTGGCTTTGAAAGGACCAAACTGCTCCCCGATGCGTACGGTCACTTTGGCGCGTACCCTCCTTCCTAGCGAGGGAAAAACGTCGTTCAGCCCGTGGATGCCGACCGGCACCAGCGGTGCGCCGGTCAGGGTTGCCAGGAATGCCGTGCCGGGGCGCGCCGGGCGCAGCACCTCGGCCCAATTCCCGGCTTCTGGGAAAATGCCCAGGACGCCTCCCTGGCTCAGGATGGCCTCAGCAGCTTTCAGGGCGTAGGTCGAACCGGTCCCTCGATAAAGTGGATAGTAGCCCCACATTGTGGGGAGTATCCGTACCCAGCCAGGCGCGTGCGCGAATTCTGCGCCTCCCAGGAACTCGATCGGCCAGCGCGCAATGCGTACAAAACTGACCGGGTCGATGAATGAAAAATGGTTGCCCACCAGCAACAGCGGACCCTTTTCCGGCAGATTTTCCCGTCCGATGATTTCCATCCTGCTGACCAGCCCAAAGGCCGGGATGGACAGCTTCCGCAGGATGAAGCGGATCAGCCTGCGACGGGGATATTTGAATTCTGGTTTCAGACTCACCTCAATCGGCAGCCGCCGCCGCGTGTTCGATGGCTACCTTGCGGGCGCGCTGCTCATTGACCGAGACCAGCAACAACAGGCCGACCACCAGGAAAAGGGCAATCGAGAATAGGCCAGCCCTTTGCCCATACTGCTCGGCGAGCAGCGTACCCATGCCTTGTCCCTCGAAATATAGCGCCGTGCGAAAGGCGATAATGCCATAGATCGTCGGGCCAATGAAGGACGATGACTTGCCCGCTACAGCGAAAAAAGAAAAGAATTCCGTGACCTTGTTCTCCGGGGCGAACAGGCCGGTGATCGTACGACTCAAGGATTGCACGCCGGTCAGCGCGAATCCGGCCAGCGCGCCGATGATGAAGTAGCCGGTCAGGGTGGTGTTGAAGATCATCCACACGACTGCAATGATCATCAGCAGGATAGAGTAGATCAGGACTTGCTTGTAACCGGCTTTTTCGCCCCAGATCCCAAACACGTAGGCGCCGAGCGCGCTGGTCGCCTGCACGATGATCATGAAGATGATCAGTTGTGTCTGGTTCATGCCATACAGCACCGCGCCGATGATGGCCGCAAAGTCCAGCGCCATCAGGATGCCGTCGTTGTAGATCAGGAATGAGACGATGAATTTGATGAACTCGCGGAAATCGCGCACGGCCCCAAGGGTGTTCTTCAATCGTTTGAAAGCCAGGCTGAGATAATTCTCCCCGGGGGGTAAGGCCTTCCCCTCGTGGCGTTCTTTGAGACGCAGGAAGAGCGGCAATGTGGAGAACGCAAAGAAGGCGGCTGTAAAGGCGAACGATCCGCGCACTGCCAGTGGATTGCTGTCTGTCAAGACAATGACCGGCAGGATGAAAAACAGGCAAATGATGCCTCCCACCGAGCCGATTGCCCAGCCGTTGCCGGAAACGCGTCCCATCTCCTGAGGTGTGGCGATATCCGGCAGGAGCGCGTTGTAGAAGACCTGTCCGCCGCGGTAACCGATCTCCGCCAGGATGAAGAACAGCATACCCGTAAAAATATCGCCCTGCTCCACAAAAAAGAGCAGGGCGGTGAAAATCCATGATATGGCGGAAAAAACGAAAAGGATGCGTTTTTTGGCAGCGCTGTAATCCGCAATGGTTCCCAGGATGGGAGAGATGACAGCTACGACCAGCATCGCAATTCCCAGCGAAAAGCCCCATAAGCGTGAGCCCTCTGCGCCGCCGACCACTGACCCCTTGAAATACGCCGAATATACAGCCAGCAGGATCACAGCTGCATAAGCCGAGTTGCCGAAATCGTACATATACCAGGCCCAGTGATTGCGCTTTCTGGCTTTTGTGTCCATTACTTCTGTTGTCATATGTTTCCTCTTCGGGAGATTGGATTTTTCTACGAGTGCCCACCCACTCAACTTGAATGCTGCGATTGATCTTTGCACGGGTAATTTTACCAATCATTTTATGTCAGTTTGCTAATAGATTTAACAGCCACTCTGGGGTAGAGTTATGCCCAAATTTATGTGAAATCTGTGGTTAAATTCTGGCATGACTGAAATGACCGATCATAATCAGGAATCTCGGGCTGCCTGGGATGCAAACGCCGAAGTCTGGGATACGCGCATGGGCGACGGTGGCAACGATTTCTTCAACCTGCTGCAATGGCCTGCCATCGCCTCCTTCCTGGAGCCTCAACTTGCTGGCCGTATCCTGGATGTTGCCTGTGGCAATGGCCTGACCTCGCGCAAATTAGCCGGATTTGGGGCAACCGTCACGGCTTTTGACTTTTCGACCGAACTGATCAGGCTGGCGCAAAGCCGTCAAAACCCTGACGCGCGCATCACTTATTGCACCCTGGATGCGACGGACGAAAACGCTCTTTTGAAAACCCTGTCTCCATACGCGCCGTTCGACTCTGCCCTGTGCAACATGGCGCTTTTTGACATGGCGGAGATCGAACCGCTCTTCCGTGCTTTGCGGAATTTGCTCAAAGCTGGTGGCGTCTTTGTGTTTTCACTGACTCATCCGGCCTTCAACAATTCATCTTCTGTGCATGTGCTTGAAGAGGTGGATTATGAGGGGAGATCAAAACGATGTATTCGGTCAAGATTTCGCGCTACATGACCCCTTATCATGCGCGTGGCCTGGCGTTGCGAAACCAGCCCAAAGCGCAGCTTTACTTCGAGCGCCCTTTGCAGTATTACTTGAATACCGGCTTTGAAAACGGATTCGTCCTGGACGGTTTTGCAGAGCGCGCCTTTCCACCCGGGCATCCTTCTCCGCATCCGCTTTCCTGGGGTGGACAGTTCAGCGAAATTCCGCCGGTCCTGGTTGCGCGTATGCGCTTGTCAAACCAATAAGCCATGATCTTCATTTACTTACTCATTGAGTTCCTCGATGAACTCGTTTTCGGAGTCGGTACCGCCGCCACGCCGCTCATGCGCGATGACCTGGCGCTGACCTACGTACAGATCGGCCTGCTGTTCAGCCTCCCCGGATTGATTGCCAATTTCATTGAGCCGTTCATGTTCATCCTGGGCGATGTATGGAAACGCCGCGTTATCCTGCTGGCGGGTGGGGTCCTGTTTGCGCTTTCTCTCGCGCTAACATCGGTCAGTACTGGCTTCATTCTTTTACTTTTTTCCTACATCCTTTTCTATCCCGCTTCAGGCATGTTTGTCAGCCTCTCTCAGGCCAACTTGATGGACCTGGCTCCCTCACGCCACGAGCAGAATATGGCGCGCTGGACCTTTGCCGGGTCGCTCGGCGTCGTTGTCGGGCCGTTGCTGCTCTCCGCTATGCTGACCTTCGGCCTGGGTTGGCGGCCTGCGTTTGGCCTGCTCGCCGCGCTGGCGGTCCTGCTCCTGCTGCTCGTCTGGAAGCGGGTTCCCGCCGACCGGACTTCCGACGCATCCCTGCCGCAATGGTCGCACCTGCTTGATGGGTTTCGCAACGCCTTCTCAGCGCTGCGCAGTAAAGCTGTCTTGCGCTGGCTGGTATTGCTTGAGTTCTCCGACCTGATGCTGGATGTATTCTACGGCTTCCTGCCGCTCTATTTCGTGGACGTAGCCGGGTTCACACCTGTGGCTGCCGCCGCCTCCGTAGCCGTCTGGACGGGCGTTGGCCTGCTTGGGGATTTCCTGATTATCCCATTGCTGGAACGCGTCAAAGGCCTGGACTATCTGCGTTGGAGCGTCCTCATCGAGTTGGTCTTGCTCCCTGCCTTTTTGCTCGTCTCCATTCCCTGGCTGAAACTGGTCATCCTCGGCGCAATGGGCTTTTTCAACGCCGGGTGGTATGCTATCCTGAAAGCGAATATGTTCTCCGCCATGCCGGGGCAGAGCGGGACGGCCCAGGCTTTGGACAACGTCAGCGGCATGTTTGGTAGACTAATACCCATCGGTATCGGCCTCGCCGCGCAGGCATTCGGTCTTGGTGCTGCCATGTGGTTGCTGTTGGCTGGTCCGCTGGCGCTACTCCTCGGGTTGCCTCGCCGTCCGTTTCATCCTCTCTCACAAGGGGAGGCTCAGGGCGAGGGTACTGATGACTGATCTCTATTCTCCACTCTCTATTTATCTCCACATTCCGTTCTGCCGTCATCGCTGCGCATACTGCGATTTCAACACCTACGCCGGGCAGGAAGAGTTCATCCCGACCTATGTGGATGCCCTCTGCCGTGAGATCGAATTTACCGGGAAGAACGCACCGGAGAAACTCAGCCTGCACACGGTTTTCTTTGGCGGCGGAACGCCATCCTTGCTAACCCCGCGCCAGTTCGAAGCCGTCTTGCAGGCGATTTCTGGGCACTTCGACCTATCCGAGCCTGAAGTCACTATCGAAGCCAACCCGGGTACGGTTTCGCTTGCGGATTTGAGAGACTTGCGCTCGCTAGGGGTCAACCGCATCAGCTTCGGCGTCCAGTCGGCTAACCTCTCTGAGTTGCGCATGTTGGAGAGGCAGCATTCTTATTTCGACGTCATCAACGCTGTGACCTGGGCGCGGCAAGCCGGATTCGATAACCTGAACCTCGACCTGATCTACGGCCTCCCTCTTCAAACTCTTGACAACTGGTCTGCTACCCTCAAATTGATCCTGGGACTCGCGCCTGAGCATCTCTCGTTATACGCCCTGACGATGGAGCACGGCACTCCCTTCGGGCGCTGGTCCGCCCGCGGACTGATGCCGCTTCCCGACCCCGACTTGGCTGCTGACATGTACGAATGGGCTGGGGAGATGTTGGAATCCGCTGGTTACCAACAATATGAAATCTCCAATTGGGC
>CAZLOC010000293.1:0-1071 GCA_964560935.1 uncultured Anaerolineaceae bacterium
TCACCCTGTCAATCGACACCGAGCCCGGCATCTTCGGGACGCCGCACTTGATCCTGTTCAGCCTCATTCCGCTCCCCAACTGCGCCTTCCGCCTGAGCGAGCCGGCCGGTGAGGTGGAAATCACGCCGACCAACGCACGGTTTTTTCGGCACCCCAGCCCGTGGTGCTGTACCGTGAGTGTGACAGCAGGAAGCCTCCAGGGCGCGTTCCAGTACTGTGAACGGTTTCCGATGGAGCTAGCCCGATTGGCACCGGGCGGCCGAATGGCTCCTAAATCCATCGGATTGCGGGTTGGACTTTAGCCAGCAGTCTCCGAAGCCACAACATAAGAGTTTATCCACTCTGTCTCCCAAAAAAAACAACACCCCCAAACAACACTTAAGTATCTATTCGTTAATACTATATTGTAGATATACTAACTCCACATTGTAGAGGTGGTGCGGACAGTGATAGCCGACCACCAGAGATACAAGGGAAATTGATGATGAGAGCAGATAAGAGTTAAGCGTAAGATTTAATTATTCTACATACTACCCAAGGAGAAAATACGATGATTACTAAAGAGAGAATGGATCCAAAAGTACTACTTTCGATGTTATGGCTATTTGCCATGCTCACTTATACCTACGGAGATGTTGTAACTTTGATGGATCCCATTAAACACGGGACCATTCAATTGACTGAAGGATTCTTGTTGTTTGGCTCCATAATAATGATGATTCCGATTTCGATGGTTCTTCTGTCGCGTTTATTGAAGTATCGAGTGAATCGCCTGGCGAATATCATCGCAGGAACGTTCATGTCAGCTTTCCTGACCCTGACGCTATTTGTCGCGGTGCCAACCATGTATTACGCATTTTTCGCAGCTATAGAAATTGCCACCACTTTGTTCATCGTCGGGTATGCATGGAAGTGGCGTATACCTGAAGAGAAACCGATAAACATTGCGCTCGCTCAAGCCGAGACCGTATAGAACTCAGAGAAGCGATTGCAGATCACAATGCAATCGCTTTCGAGTCTGCCAAAACAGATACAAACTAAGGTTATATGAGCACATCCGAAATAAGGACA
>CAZLOC010000293.1:1171-5146 GCA_964560935.1 uncultured Anaerolineaceae bacterium
GCGGGACGGGTCGAAGCGGTTGGCAGAAACGTAAAGCAGTTTAGGCAAGGTGATGAAGTATTCGGGGACATATCCGGATGCGGTTTCGGCGGTTTTGCCGAGTATGTATGCGCTCGTGAAAATGCGTTGGTCAAGAAACCGGCCAATATGTCCTTCGAGGAAGCCGCGGCGGTACCCATGGCGGCGGTCACCGCCCTGCAGGGTCTGCGCAGTAAGGGACAGATCCAGCCCGGGCAAAAGGTCGTGATCAATGGCGCGTCTGGTGGGGTGGGATTGTTTGCGGTGCAGATTGCCAAAGCGTTCGGGGCGGAAGTCACTGCCGTGTGCAGTACCAGGAATGTGGACATCGTGCGCTCGATTGGAGCAGACCATGTCATTGATTACACCCAGGAGGATTTCACCCAGAACGGGCACCGTTACGACCTGATCCTTGCGGTGAACGGCTATCATCCGATCTCAGATTACAGGCGTGTATTAACTCCTCAGGGAACTTATGTCATGAGTGGAGGCGCCACGGCGCAAATGTTCGAAGCGATGCTCCAGGGACCCTGGATTTCAATGACCGGGAGCCAGAAAATGGGTAACTTGCTGGCGAAACCGAACAAAGAGGATCTGGCTTTTGTGAAAGAGCTGATTGAAGCCGGCAAAGTCAAACCGGTGATCGATAGATGTTACCCATTGAGTGAGGTCCCTGAAGCTATCCGATACCTGGAAGAAGGACACGCCAAAGGAAAAGTCGTCATCAGCGTGGCACAGGAGAACTAAACCTGACCCAGGCTACCCGACCGCTGTTCCGCTGCACCTGCCACAATGAAGCGTACATGCAAAATTCATCGAAGCCTGCCTGGTAGGAACAGCAAATACGAACCGAAGGATAATGGAGAAACAAAGATGACGATGCAAGGCAGAATTTGCCTGATTACAGGTGGTACCAACGGTATCGGGAAAAGTACAGCCCAGGAACTTGCCAGGATGGGCGCAACAGTCGTAATTGTCGGACGGAATGCTCAGAAAACATCCCGGGTTATCGAAGAAATCCGCACCGCCAGCGACAACGATAACGTGGACTCTCTGCTGGCCGATCTATCTTCGCAGCAGGAAGTCCGGCGGATAGCAGAAGAATTCAAGAGCAAATATTCACAACTGCATGTCCTGGTCAACAACGCAGGTGGGACATTCGCCTCACGTATGCTTAGCGTCGATGGAATCGAGATGACCTTTGCGCTCAATTATCTCGCCCATTTCCTGTTAACGAATTTGCTGCTCGATACGATCAAAGCCAGCACCCCGGCGCGGATCATCAATGTTTCATCTGATGCGCATTCCGGCGGTAAAATCGATTTCGACAACCTGCAGGGCGAACGCTCCTTCTCAAGCTTCGGACCCTATGAGAATTCCAAATTGGCGAACATCCTGTTCACCAATGAACTGGCTCGCCGCCTGGAGGGAACAGGCGTGACCGTGAATGCGCTGCATCCAGGCTTAACGAGCACTGGCTTCGGGAAAAACAACCCGGGCTTCCTGATGAAAATAATGGGGGCAGTCATACCTCTGATAGCACGTTCCCCGGAAAAAGGTGCGAAAACGTCCATCTACCTGGCTTCATCACCAGAGGTACAAGACATTAGCGGAAAATACTTCGTGGACAGCAAAGTAACCCAACCAGCTCCGCAAGCTGCCGATATGTCTGTCGCCAGAAGGCTGTGGGATGTCAGTGCCGAAATGGCACACCTGGCGGAAGCAGTGCCAGTAAAGTCAGAGCGGCGGATAGACCATATCGAACCATCGAGCGTGGAAGCTGTTTCTGTATAAGCGGAATACAGCATGAAAGCGATTGTTTACACAAGATATGGATCCCCGGATGTTCTTCAGCTTCAGGAGGTGGAAAGACCAACTCCCAAGGAAGATGAAGCGCTGGTAAAAGTATATGCGACATCCATAAATGCGGCAGATTTAGAAATCCTGAGGGGTAATTGGAGTGCCCGTTTCGGGGGACCATTCAAACCAAGGCATAAGATCCTCGGATCGGACATCGCTGGGCGGATTGAAGCAGTTGGCAGAAACGTAAAGCAGTTTCAGCCAGGTAATGAAATATGGGGGGACTTGTCTATTCCGTTGGGGTATGGAGCTTTTGCTGAGTATGTGTGTGTTCCTGAAAATGCTTTAAGGCGGAAACCGGCTAGGATGACATTTGAGGAAGCTGCCGCCATTCCTTCAGCAGGAGCCAATGCCATACAGAATCTTCGAGGTGTAGGAACATCTTCTCCCAGTATTCTTCTATCGGATAAAGGAAAGATCCAGCCGGGACAAAAGGTTTTGATCAATGGTGCAGGCGGTGGTGTGGGTACCTTTGCGGTGCAGATAGCTAAATCGTTTGGAGCTGAAGTGACTGGCGTGGACAGTCCACATAAATTGGATATGCTGCGCTCGATTGGTGCAGACCATGTCATTGATTACACTCGAGAGGATTTCACCAGAAGTGGGCAGCAGTTTGACTTTATTCTTGATGTTGTGGCATCTCGCTCGATTTTCGACTACAAGCGTGCATTGAGTCCCAATGGAATTTTTGTTATGGTCGGAGGTTCCGGGGCTGCAATTCTTCAAGCTTTTACCCTTGGGCCATTGATTTCGATGACCGGGAGTAAGAAAATGGGAATCGTGATGTGGAAACCCAACAATCAAGAAGATTTGGAGTTTTTGGAAGAGCTTTTTGCATCCGGCAAAGTAGCACCCGTGATCGACAGACGTTACCCATTAAGTGAAGTACCTGAAGCGCTTCGGTATGTTGGAGAAGGTCTCGCAAAAGGAAAAGTCGTCATCACGATGAGGGAAAAACCCAAAATTCGACAAGTTTAAGCTTCAGACCATCAGGAGATAATAAATATGGAAGAAAATACGAAATCAATCCAGAAGACCGCAAGAACTGCAGGGATCCTTTACCTGCTTATCGCCGTTTTATCCATCCCCGTTCATTTTTTAATCCCCGCCCAACTCATCGTAGCCGGAGATGCCGCAACAACAGCCAATAATATTATGGCTTCTGAGGGGCTGTTCCGAATGAGTATTGCCGCCGAATTAGTGCTGTTGTTGACCGAAATCGTGTTGTCTGTACTTCTTTACCTATTATTCAAACCGGTAAATAAAACACTATCCCTGGTCGCGGCGGTATCCAGGCTGGCAATGACCACGATCCATGGCGTCAACCTGCTGACTCGTTTTATTGTTTTGCTGCTTTTGAGCGGCGCCAGCTACCTGGCGGTATTTGCACCCGACCAGCTGCAAGCGCTCGTGATGGTGTTTCTCGAGGCATATGATTATGGATTTACGATTGGAATTGTATTCTTTTTCCTGCATACCTTGATCCTGGGTTATTTAATTTTCAAGTCAGGTTACTTTCCCCGAATCCTGGGCGTCCTGTTCATCATCGCATCTTTAGGCTACCTGATCGATAGCTTTTCACACGTTCTTATCCCGAACTACACAAAGGGTCCGGTTTATCTTGCCCTTCCCATTGCGATTGCAGAAATTGCATTTCCCTTGTGGTTATTGATTAAAGGTGTAAACGCCGAACAGTGGAAAAAACGTGCTACGGTCTCGGAGCATGAAGAATAGATGACCCATATCCATATCCTGAGGAATGTCCTGATGATTGGAGAGATATATTGAAAATGGATACTCGCAATCATGCTGAAACAGCACAGGCTCCCAAAAGAAGGGGTCGAGGTTGTTTAATATGGCTGGGCCGGTTAGTGATTTTGACCGGTGGGTTGATGCTGGCGGGAGGGATTTACGAGTCGGTAGCGGAGGCTGCGGATGCACGGGCTTATCCGCCGCCCGGCCAAATGGTGGATGTGGGAGGGTATCGCCTGCATTTGAACTGCACCGGCACGGGCAGCCCCACCGTGGTGATCGACGCCGGATGGGGGGATGCGTCTGCCGGATGGGGTTGGGTGCAGCCCGAAGTCGCCAAAACCA
>CAZLOC010000294.1:0-1835 GCA_964560935.1 uncultured Anaerolineaceae bacterium
GCGGCTCCCTCGGGCGCAGCAAAAATACCCTCCTTGTAGGCCAGATACTTTTGGGCTTCAAGGATCGATTTGTCACTGACAGCAACAGCATTCCCATTGCTCTCCCGGAGGTCATTTAGAATGAGTTGATCGGCAAAACTCTTCGGGACACGCAAGCCTGAAGCTATGGTTTGGGCGCCTGTCCAGAAATCACAAAAAGAGGCATTTTCTTGAAACGCTTTGACAACCGGTGCACAGCCGTCGGCTTGCACAGCCACCATCCGTGGAAACTTCGTATCCTTTAGCCAACCCATGGCCTCCATTTCCTTGAAAGCCTTCCACATACCGACCAGGCCCGTACCGCCACCAGTGGGGTAGACGATGACATCCGGCAATTCCCAGTCAAAAAACTCTGCCAATTCATAACCCATGATTTTTTTACCTTCCGTCCGGTAGGGCTCTTTGAAGGTAGACACATCAAACCAGCCTTCAGCGCGCGCTTTTTCACCAGCCATACCAGCGGCCTCACTGATCAGGCCATCGATCAGGATCACTGTAGCGCCGGCAATTCGGCTCTCTTCGATGTTAGCGGCTGGCGTGTCTTTGGGCATGAATATATGTGCTTTCAGGCCACCGCGTGCCGCGTATGCTGCCATCGCACCACCCGCATTGCCAGCGGTGGGGATAATGACTTTCGTTACGCCTAATTCTTTGGCCTTTGAAACCGCCGCAGCTAACCCGCGAGCCTTGAACGACCCCGTAGGATTGAGACTTTCATCTTTTACAAACAAGCGGGAGAGACCAAGTTCAGGCCCCAGGTTGGTGAGATGCAAGAGCGGAGTATCCCCCTCCCCCAGGTTGATCATGTTTTCCGGCTCTTGCACTGGCAGTAATTCTCGCCAACGCCACATGCCTCGCGGGCGATGACGGAATTCATCTCGATCAAGTTTATTGCGAGCAGCATCTAAATCGTAACGCGCCAGCAACGGAGCCTGACAATCTGGGCAAAATGTTTGGATTTTCTCGGAATCAAAGTGATTTCCACAGCTATGGCATTGAAGGTGTGTAAGATAAGACATATCTATCCTACATCCCTGGAGAGGTAAGTCTCTACTCGCGCCCATAGCTCGTGAATATTTATTGGCTTGGGCATATACGCATCGCAACCAGCCGCCAGGGCCTTTTCAGCATCGCCTTTGAGCACGTTGGCCGTAATAGCGATAATGGTGACAGAGTGTAAACTGGTTTCTTGGCTTTTGCGAATACGCCGAACTACTTCATACCCATCAATATCAGGCAAGTTGATATCAAGCAAAATCATATCGGGCTTAAGATCTTCTGCCATCGAAACGCCATCCAACCCATTCACAGCACCGTACACTTCGTAACCACGAGCGGTGAGCACTTTTTGTATCAATTGCATGTTGTCAAGGTTGTCCTCAACGTAGAGGATTTTGAACGTCATACCAATCTTCTCCCTTTTATTTGTGTTCTATTTACCTTACGCAGAGCGTCCCGCAGGCTCCCTTCAACGGACATATTTCCATGATAAACCTGCGGGACGGTGTACAGCATCAGTTATCTATTCTACTACCCTTCAAAATTACCAACATATTCTGTAAGTCATCTATAATGCCTCTCAGGGAACAATTTGCCAAACGTGCACTACAGGCTTGGCTCCATCTGCATATAGTTCCAGCACATACAGCAGGCCAGTTTGCCGGTCATAGGAAACATCGCCGATGCGGCTGCGGCGCTGGTCTCCCCAGCCAAGTTCCACCAGGTCCCATTCTGGCGGGCTGAGATACAGATGCTCGTCAATGTCAACGACCGCATAGGGTTGCGGCTCCCAGGAT
>CAZLOC010000294.1:1935-5138 GCA_964560935.1 uncultured Anaerolineaceae bacterium
TTGATGTAGCCATACCAATATTTTGCGCCGTTACTCTTGGTGCCAGCGAAAAGAACTGCCTGCTTACCAGATGTGGTGGTAATCCAAGCACCTCCCTCCCACGAATCAGGATGCTGGTAGCCATTCAAGCTACGGACAATCTCTTCCGTATTGTAGGCGTTCTCGTAGAGTAGCAACGTGACCTCTTCCAAACGGGTTCCTGGTGGCGGTGGGGAGCCATCTGCCAGCCAGGGCCGGTAAGCAAAGATGGTTGGCCCCATGCCACCCTGTCCGCCATCGCGCATACGACCGGTGGCGAGGTAACGGCCACCAGTGTAAGTATCAGCCCAGGTCGCCGGGATCTCGAACATGTAACCGTTGACGCTGTATAAATCCTGATTCCTGATGAACCACGTGCCCTGGAAGTCTGGATTCGACAGGTTTGGATTGAACCAGCCATGCGAGGGGATATCCTGTGGCTGGAGATGTTGCCCCCAGGCAATGTGAATTTTTGAGCCAGTTTCAGGGCGGTTAAGATATTGCAGTCCAACCTTTGGAATCTCCTCAAGATCGGTGAAGTAGCCAGCAGTCACGTTTGCGAAGCTCTGGATGAATTCAGCTGAATTGAGTTCTTCGATATTCCTGGAGTTAATTGGCACAGGGATGTTGATTTCCGCGACCTGATTTCCATCGGGAACATCGCCGTATGCGATACGGTCATGTCCCATGACAAAGAGCGAGCCGGGAAAGTTGTCCTGCACACCAGAAGGATCGCCATCGGGGTTGAAGGTCATAGCGTTGCCACCGTAGGCGAAGGTTTGCGGACGCTCCTCGCCGCCGGGCAAACGGAATGCGCCCAGGTATTCCAGGTCTGCGGGCATCAGCACATCACCGGAAGGTGGCGATCCTGCCGTGGCTCGGGCAGCGGTCGGGGAAACGGTAACCTCCTGCGGAGGTAAAACAGGTTCGGGTCCGGCTGGAGGCGGGGGCGTCTGGCCAAATGTACATGCAAAAATACTCAATACCAGTGCAGAGATAACAAGGAAAACCGTCCTGTGATGCATCAACTTATCCTCCCGCATTGATTTCAGATACGAGCCAAACCTCAATTTCGCGACCCAGTTTCTCGCCGATACTGGGAATGCTCTGCAAGCCCTTCAAGCCCATTGTGCGATAAATCAGGCCGATATCCTGCTCCAAATCCTCCACAGCCCAGGCTGCCTTGCGGTAGGACCAAACCCGGTAGTCGGGGGCATTCTCCAATTCCAAAGCGTAGACTTTATTCGCAAGCCATTCGACAATTCGACGGTTCAGTGCGCGTTTGTCGCCGGGGATGATCGGACGCGGCATACGGTCAGGAATGTCGTATTTCGCGCATCCTTCCCGGACCCGTAAGGCTGTCTCGCGCCAACCGTCCCCCACCTGGCTATAGCTTTTCGGCGGGAAAATGCGCTGATACGTGGCTAACAGGTCGGGGAAGCGCTCACCCAGCACTTTGAAAAAATAATCCTTTTGCTGGTCGGAAAGCGTCAGGCCAGAAGCCAGCACGAACTGGCCGCCATGCCCGGCCGTCCAATGGGCAATTGACTCAAGGGTCGCCGCATCATCGCAGAGACCGGGCAGTAGGGGCATAGCAACCGTCCCGGTAGGAATGCCCGCCGCAGCCAGTTTTTCAATCGCTTCGAAACGCTTTTCCGCTCTAGGGGCCAGATGCTCCATCTGACATACCCGCTCATAGTTGGGCGAATCGGGCGTCGAGATGATGCTAAAAGCAACCACCACACGCGCCTTTTCGTGGACGGCTTGTAGCAGATCAAGATCATCCAAAACCGCCGGGTTGCGTTCCAGCGCAAAGACCGGAAAGCCCAACTCGTAGCAGACTTCTATAATTTTGCGCGAGAGCTTGAACTTGCGTTCTGCCGGCTGATAATCGCCGGTAAAGATCAAGTCAACCAGCGTGCGGCTCAGAGCGCGGCGCAGCAGGTCCGGGGCATTTTCCTTGACCTTGATGAGATAGGCAAAATCACTCGGGTCATCATAAGGGGAATACTTTTGCTCCCGGCAGTAGCAGAATTCGCAACCGTGCTGGCAACCGAGATAGGGATAAGCGCTATAGCGCGTCCAGAACCAGTGGTCGGCGCGTTTGTGTTTGTTCAGGATGGTCTTTGGCCGGTAAGGCACAAAGCTCACACGACGGCTTGTCATAACGTTACTGTAACACGCTTTCCCAGTTCCCGCGCTTTCCCGGTCTTCATTTACGCTTGCTACTCCAGAAGGACAACCCAACCAGAAGCAAAGGAACTGCAACTGCGCCGCCGCATGGCAAAAGCGGTCTGCGTGGGGACTCGGATGGTGCAATTGGTTCCGCAGCAGATGCAGTCGGCTGGGCCGGTGGAGGCGTGACTTCGATGGGTTCTGTCCCCAGCAAAGACAAATCGTCCACCCAGAGCGTGCCGGTATTGGGTGCGTCCTCGTAGGTGGCGAAGCCAAAGGCCATGCCAACCACCTGATCGGGTTTGGCAAAGGGTGCACCAGCGTTTTCCTCCCAATCGGCGCGGTGGAAGTCTGACCAGTTTATAGAAATCGGAACCCAGCCGTCCGCGCTGTCAGGGGTAGCCTCGATGGTGTAAACGTAGGTTTCCTGTGTAACCTGGCTCCCGGCATAAAGGTCCACGTCGAAGACCAAGCCGGGTTGGGCTGCATGCAGGGTAAACGTCAGGCCCTCCACGCTGCTCCAGTTTTGTATGCCATCATAAAACAGCGCACAAGTGGCCCATGCGCCGGGTGCGACATCGAAATCGAGCAACAAGGAGCGCTCCCCGCCATGCGCCATCCCGGCTTCGGCAGTGCAGTGCATAGACGTAGGCGTGGCCTCATCCCAAAAAGGTTCCCAGCCGTTCGTGCCGGGCGGGTTATCCGTTTCGAAATCGTCGACCAGACCGGAAGCCAGGGGTTGCGCGACGGATGGTTCGGGTTGGGATTCGGCGGGTGCGGCGGTAGCAGCCTCCGGCTGGGCGGGAGGCGGAGCGTCCGCCTGCCAGCGATGATAGAAAACGTTCAACAAGGGCACGAACTCCTCGGTCGCTTTGCGGCTGCCTTGTTCGGAAGGATGATCATCGCCGGAGGGGTAATTCAGGGTATCCCTCCCGCCGACGACATGTTCGATGCCTCCATTACTGAAACGGTGGTGAGCATCGGGGCCGGTGAGCACGTTGTAGAAATCG
>CAZLOC010000295.1:0-5124 GCA_964560935.1 uncultured Anaerolineaceae bacterium
CAATCCCGGAAAACCATTTCGCCAAGACCCGGAACTACCCGATCTACCTGATCAAGTACCCTGGCGAAACAGTCCCGACCAACAAGGCATTTCAATATAATCAGGGTGAAGAGGGCCTATACGAGCGACAGGTAGATTACTTTGTCGTGGACAGCTTTACCTATTCGCGTTTTAGCGACGCCTATACTTGCGAAACAAACCCCGTAGAATGTGAGTTCTTCAACAACCTGATTGCCGGGGAAACAAGTTTGCGTTTGCTGGCCTCTTTCGACTATTCCCTGCCGCCATATTTGCCGCAAATCTCTTTGGCGGCAGTCAATCCGGACATCAAAATCTACGCAGTCCCTCGCTAATCGATGACCCAGCCTACCCGCCTCGCTTTTTGGCGCAGCGTTCTACTGCTTACCACGCTGTTACCGTTTCTGGTGATTTGGCAGTTAGTTGGTTTAGCCGAAAAGCTGGATGTGATTATCTTTGCCAGCAAATCCTGGATGGGACTGTTGACCGTTCTGGGTGTAGGGGGATTGACTGCGCTTCTTGCTCTGGCCTCAACCTGCTTCCGCGCGCGCGAGCGGATGCTGTCTCTGGCGGAGATGCCCGCGCGAGTTCGTTGGTCCGGCTTTCTCCTACTACCCCTGGCGCTGATAGGATATACGCTTGTGTTCGCCGTTCCCTTCAGTCGCGGCCTGCTTGGCGGCCTCGGTTGGGTGCGCGCCTTGATCTTTTGGGCCTTCGCGCTGGCTGGCATGTACGGCTTGAAAGCGCTCAAAAGGGATATTCCCTGGTTGACATCATTGTTATTGGTCGTGCTCTTTCAAGCATCGTTGCATCTGCTGGGGACTCAACTTTCAAGCGTTACGTCTTATCCCTTTGCGATGGGCTGGTCAGAAACCAGCCGCTATTATTATCCATCCCTGTTTTTATCAGAGAGAATATTTGGAAGCCGCCTGCCCTGGCCCATCTTGCACCCCAGCCTGCATCTGTTGCTCCTCCCGCCGTATTGGTTTGATGCGCCGCTCTGGTTTCACCGTTTCTGGCAGGTATTCCTGCGCTTTGCCCTGCTGGGGTTGACGGCTCAGGCATTGATTTGGCGTCTGTCCATAAAGGATCGCGTTTTTCGCTGGCTGCTCTGGGTCTGGATGGTTTTATATCTTTTCCAGGGACCGGTCTATTTTCATCTAGCAGTTCCCTTGATTTTGATGCTGTGGGGCTATTCCAAGCAGAATGATCGTCGCACTTGGATTTTTCTAATCCTGGCATCGATTTGGAGTGGCCTGAGCCGTATCAACTGGTATCCCATGCCGGGCATCCTGGCTTCTGTGTTGTTTTTATTGGAAGTGCCATATCAAGGCAAGAAATTGTGGCGTTATCTGCTCAAACCTGCGCTCTGGTCCGTGGTTGGCTTTGGGATTGCGTTTGCTACACAGCGAGCTTATATCGCGCTCTCAGGCATCCCTGATGCCGATTTCTTCTACACCAGCCTGACTTCTAATCTGCTCTGGTATCGCCTTTTCCCGAACGCCTCTTATCAGCTTGGCGTTTTGCCCGCTGCTCTGATCGCTTCCCTGCCGATGTGGGGAGCAATGCTTACCGTCCTACGCCAGCGCCGTGCGGAGGTCCATCCCTTGCGCCTAGTGCTGATCTTCACCACCTTGCTGGCCCTTTTTGCGGGTGGGCTGGTGGTCAGCATGAAGATCGGCGGCGGCGTCGATATCCACAACCTGGATGCCTACCTGGGTTTGCTGCTGATCGTCACAGCCTATCTGGTCTTCGCGGGCTACACGTCTGAAACAGAAAGCCCCGCCAGTCCTATCAACTTGCACTGGAGTGTATTAGCCCTGCTGGTGGCTGTGCCAGTCTGGTTTGCCCTGCAGGGCAGTGTCTCGTTGAAAACCTACGATTCCACGCGGACAGGGGCCGTGCTGGCCGAATTGCAGGCGCAGGTGGATGAAGTCAATGCACAGGGTGACGAGATCCTGTTCATCACCCAGCGACATCTGGTATCCATGCACATGTTGGACGGCGTAACGATGATCCCTGAATACGAGCGCGAAGAGTTGATGGAAATGGCCATGGGGGATAATCAGGATTATCTGCAAATCTTCCGGGTTGATATGGAAAGCCAGCGTTTTGCCGCTATCGTGGTTGACCCCTTATCTTATCGGCTCTTGGGTAAGAACTATGCTTTTGGGGAAGAAAATAATGCCTGGGTGCGGCGTGTGATGAAGCATATTTTGTGCAATTACCAGGAAGCGATGGTTTTCCCCGAAGATCAGGTGGCAATTTACGTGCCGCAGGAGGGGGAGAGGCAGTGTCCTCGTTAGCATCTCATCAACCCAGGTTTTAGTTTCAGTAAATCACAGGTTTGTCATTCTGCCTGCACCGTGCGCAGGCACGCGTGAGGAGCCAGCGTTCTTCTGGCGACGAAGAATCTCCCATATTTTGCGCCTAGACTCTTCGCTCGCAACGAACGCTCGCTCACATCGTCCCGATGTCCTTCGGGAGAGTGACATGAGAATCGTGATTTACTGAGTTTATTCTCGTCAAATAAACTTGATCCGTCTCGCCGCGAATGCAACCATGCGTATCAGCAACAGGCCGTGTTTCCAGCGTGAGATATTGGTAGTGCCATATGTGCGCTCGCGGTAGCGGATGGGCAAATCCACGATTTTCAGGTTCTGTTTTGCTGCGCCGAAGATCAGGTCGAAGTCGCCAAAAGGGTCGAAGTCGCCAAAGTAGGCGCGGTTGGCGGCGATTGCTTCATAATCCTTTTTCCAAAGCACTTTCGTGCCGCACAGTGTATCTTTGATCGGTTGTCCCAGCAGCCACGAAAATGCCATGCTAAAAAATTTGTTCCCCAGCAGGTTCAAGCTGCGCATGGCCTGCTCTTCCATGGGGTAGACCAGGCGCACGCCGTTGATGAACTCGCCTTTGCCCGAGATCAGCGCCTCGTAAAAGCGTGGCAGGTCTTCTGGGGGGACGGTCAGGTCGGCATCCAGGATCATCAGCACCTCGCCGCTGGCGCGCTCGAAGCCAAGTCGCACCGCGTCCGCTTTGCCGATGCCCGTTTGGCGCAGGAGCAGGCTGCGGGTAGTCGGATGCGCGGCGATTTCCCGTTCGATGACGGCGTATGTATCGTCGCGGGAATGTCCTTCGACGAAGACCAGTTCCGTTTCCCGTCCCATCTTGGGAACCCGTTCGAAGATAGCTTTAATGTTCCCGGCTTCATTACGAGCCGGGACAATGACCGAAACCATTGGCTTTTTGTTGACCCTTTCCGGTCCCGGGCGAGCCACTAAAAAATTAGCCAGCGCAAATTCACGAAAAGGCCAGAACCGGATGAGGAATTTGTTGAAAAAACCACCGAGCGGCAGGGGCCAGAGCACTTCCTGCCAGGAGCGGATGGTTTCGAATCCCGCAAGATGGAGCATGTTGGTCACGTCCTGGTGGTTGAGCCAGTTTTGCGCCAGGGTAGGGGTGGCAAGGTTCAGGAGTTGGGTGATGTACAGGGGGATTTCCCACAGGCGGCTGTAGTAGTTGATGATGATACGCGTACGGGGTGTACAAAGCGGCTTGAGTTGTTCCAGAACCTGTTGTACATCCCAAAGTTCGTTGATGAGATCGGACAGGATGATGGCGTCAAACTTGCCCTTAACGGCAGATAGGTCGTGCGCATCGGCCTGGATGAATTCGAGCTCAGGGTGGCGCTGTGCTGAACGTTTTATCGTCTCGGATGAAAACTCGATCCCCACTCCGCGTGCGGGCTGCACGGTAGCGAGTATGTCCCCTGTGCCGCTCCCGACTTCGAGCACACGCTGCCCGGGGCTGATGAGGAAGCGATAGACTTGTTCGAGGCGGCGGTGATACCAGATGCCCATGCCGCGCCAGCTATCGCGCTTTTGTGCGATGGCATCCCAATGGGACTGGCGGGTTTTCGTAAAATTTTTATGTGAAAAGTATCCGGGTGATTGGTTTGATTTTGATTGCATGATTCTGGTGTATCGTCAGCGGGATGGGTTAGAATTGCTCGGATAGATGAATTCGTAGGAGAAAGTAAATGGATTCTCGGCTGCAAAAAGGTCTAATACTGCGTATAAACCTGGTGCTTGCTTTTATAAGTGGCTTATCAGCTTTTTGGTATATGACACGTGAGCCAAGCGAGGCAGAAGCCGCTATTGTTGGAGGCTTTTCATTGCCCAGGTTAGTCATCATTATAGTAATTATACTTTTTCTGGCATTCGTTGCCTGGTTATTCATAAATTCATTGCGGCGCAACTTTTGGTCTAGCCGAAGTGGGAATTTTATATCCAAAGTATTCTTTTGGCGGGCTTTGCCCTTCATTTTACTCCTGCTATTGGTGGCCTTCTATTTTATTCTGTTTTCCTCCACGCAATACCTGGGATACTTTTCGTCCTATCGCGAGCGGTTGTTACCTCTACTGATATGGCTTGCAATCCTTGTTTTACAGGTGTTCGTTACTGTACTAATCGTGCGATTATTCGAAACATCACCCCTCAAACTCTTTCAGAACCAACTTCGAGGAACGCTGGTAGCTTTTGGGATATTGGGGCTCCTGGTTTTGTTTATCGCCTGGAGCCGTGTCGGCCTGATGCCGGATACCGTATATTGGATGGAACCTGGCGCGCCAATTTTGATCCAACAGGTTTTGGTTGCTTTGGGGATCGGGGCGATTTTTTTCATTTTTCAGAAACGGGGCGACTCTATTTCAAAATCCCTGCCACCATCTTTACGAAAGTTGTTTAGCAGCAAATTACTCCTTTGCCTGTTAATTTGGGGAGTGGCCAGCGCTTTGTGGCTATCCCAACCCCTCAGGCCAGCGTACAACTCTTTGCCGCCCATGGCGCCGAATTTTCAACGTTACCCTTTTGGCGATGCCATGTATTATGATATTCATGCTCAATCGGTGTTAATAGGGGAACCAATCCCGAGTCACTTTTGGGTAAAACCGCTCTACACGCTTTTTCTCTCTATTTTGCATGTTTTTACTGGTCAAGATTATGCACTTATTGTTTCGCTTCAAGTTATCGTCTTGGCGATCATCCCTGTGCTTGGTTATTTAATCATGGATACCATGGGAAGTCGGACGGCTGGCCTGGTCACAGC
>CAZLOC010000296.1:0-5105 GCA_964560935.1 uncultured Anaerolineaceae bacterium
GACGCAGGATGACGACTTCCAGCCCGGTTTCGTGCTCGACCCGCCGCAATCCCTGCTCGGCTTCCCATTTCGAGATCGCATACGCATCCTCGGGTGCCGGCGCATCGATTTCACGATAAGCCGTATCGCGGCCTTCACCGTTGACCTTGATGGTGCTGATGAAAACAAAACGCTTCACACCAGCCGCGGCAGCCTGTCGGGCGAGACTGAGCGTGGCCTCGGTGTTGCTTGATCGGTACAGCGCCAACGGATCTTGCGCTGTGTCCTTCATTACGTGCACCCGCGCTGCTAGATGTATGACCGCATCACACCCGGCGAGAGTCTCGTGCCAATCCGTTGATGAGCCCATCTCGCCGACCACCACCTCATTCGGCAAGCCCGATTCGCGCCGCACAGCCGGAACAACCACATGCCCCACTCCGGCCAAATGCTCACACAAGGCCCGTCCGACAAAACCGGCAGCGCCTGTTACCAACACTTTCATTTGCGAAGAAACTCCAAAAGCTTGGCTGGATATTTGGAAAGAATTTTCAGCATGTTAGTTGGAATGCCGTTTTCGTGACATGCGCGCAACACCTCTCGATTAAGCAGTAAGGTATTACGCCAGCCACCCGTACTGACGCCCCCTAGGCGCATCCTTACCAGCACCTCCGGGAAATAGCGATAGCGTAAAGATTGCCCCCAAAATGCACGCGCAAGGAACTCGAAATCACCGGCAATACGGTAATCCGTTCGAAAATGGCCAACTCGTTCATAAACCTCACGCCGAAGAAATAGCGCAGGGTGTGCAGGCATCCAGCCCCAGGCTAGGCGTTCGGGTTGAAAGTACCTGGAGCGAAAGCGGCGAACATCCCGTTTCAGATTATTCGAACGAAAAAAAGACACGTCCCCAAACAGCGCGTCTAGCCGATGCCTTTCCATACTTTCCGCCACTCGCCCCAGCACCCCTGGATCAGCGTACACATCGTCGGCATTCAGAAAACCGATCACATCACCCGTTGCCAGACGCAAACCCTTGTTCATCGCATCGTAAATTCCATGGTCTGGCTCTGAAATCAGTTTAGCGAGATGTTTTTCATACTGCCTGATGACCTCAAAAGTTCCATCCGTAGACGCACCATCCACCACGAGATGCTCGATGTCCGGATGCGTTTGTGCGGCAACCGATTCAAGCGCATCGGCAATGGTGTGTTTGGCATTGAAAGAAACCGTGATGATGCTGATCTTCATGAAGTTGGCCGTCCGTTCAGCATGAAGTCCGCGCGAGCAAGTTCCGCACAATGTTTATCCTCCAGCGCAGCCGCGTGGTGAATGGCACAGTAGAACGCGTAGAGGTATTACTAACATTGCCGCCATGCCGTCGATATAGCGACAGCACCTCGTCAAGAAAGCACACGCGGCCCGTGCGCTCCGCCACCAGGCCGATCCACCAGTCATGCATAGCGATGCTTTTAGGAAACGGCAATGCAGTTTCCAGCACGGTACGGCGCATCGCCATGCAGCAACCCAAGTAACCGTTCTTGATGAGGTTTCGCAGCAAGCCGGACTGCGAACCATTGAGGCGAAAAAAGGAAGGGTGCAACTCATTGAGCGAATCGTCGACCACCCTGCAATCGGTCACAACGAGGTTGGCCTCATTCAGTGCCTGCATCACCCGTTGCACCTTCTGGGGCAGCCAGACGTCGTCTTGGTCGCACAGGAATATCACGTCGCCGCGCGCCCGCTGCAGCGCGTGCTCGAAATTGCGGATCACGCCCGCACGCGGCCCCTCGATCAGCACGATGCGTGGATCACCTATACCCCGAACCATTTCACGCGTTGCATCGGTCGAACCGTCGTCGGACACTATCAATTCGTCATCAGCGGACAACTGGGACAAAATGCTATGCAGTTGCGCCCGCACGTGACGGGCGCCATTGTATGTGGCAACGCAGACCGAAATCATTTGTGCGAAACGACACCATACATTCGGCGGCACGCAGAGTATAGCCGCTCTGACAGAATACGCTTCAGAACCCGGTTGACCCGCATCATCGCCGTAACCGTCGGGCGGTGTACGGCTTGATCCATGATGTTCAGCGCCTCGCCGGGGGCCGACACGGGGACGGCACGCAGAACGCACTGATAGACAAGGGCAAATGGATTTTTCATGACAGCGGCTTTGAGGTCACCGGGCGCGTTGCGCCAGCGATCCGCATATTCCGTGTCCTCTGGCATCCGGCTCACGAATCTGACATCGACTACCTTGAACCCCGCATCCGCTATCAGGTTCTGCATGTTCCTAAGACCGAAAAATCGTATGTGCGTGGCATCGAGCAGCCCCCACTCGCGATATTCGAAATCCTCGTCCATCAGGCAAGCGTGGATGACGCAGTGGCCGATGTGCGGCAAAGAAACGATGAGGGTACCGCCGCTCTCCAGCATGGTCTGGCACGTCCTGATCAGGTCGGCCGGGCGCTCAAGGTGTTCGAGCACGTCTGCAGCCACGATCGCGTCGAACCGCGCGCCTTCGCCTACCGCCGAGGGCCAATTTACGTCATTCAGATTGGCCTGCACCACCCGCTCGCTGTGGGGCAGCAGGTGCGGCAGAAAACTGTCCATTAACTCGACTGCCGTCACCCGGCAACCCGCTTCATTGGCCAGACGGCGGGTGATGGATCCAGGACCGGCACCCAATTCCAGTATCCGGCCGCCACGAGGAACCAGTCCGACGACATGATCCGCCGCGCTCTCACCCTGACCGTGGAGCTTTTGATAATCGTAATTGGTCGGCTCAGCGCTTTCCATTGAATCTTTCTAAGTTAATCCCGAATCGCATGAGGACCTCCAAAATCAGACGATAAATTTCATTGACGTAGGGAAGCATCTTGCTCTGACGGACGAAGCGTTGAAGCGCCGCCTCGAATCCTTCGTCGAGATCGAATGGAGTCTCCGTGACGCAGGTTACCGTTACCGAAGGCTCTACCCGGAACGGGGCAAGCGCCCACTTAGAACAATGCATTCCGGTTCCGTCGAGTCCGATATCGTTTATCAATGGCCGCGTCGGCGCCAGCGATAGCCGGCCCGCAAGAGCAAGCGACGCATACCAGCGGGTGAACCAGGAATTGTTTCGACCCTCGATCTGTTCCCGCTGCATTCTGGCAAAGTTCCCTGACCCGACCCGGCCGAAGGACTTCAGCAGCCCACGCGGCTTAAGCCGTTCCATCAGTCTCCGACCGACAGGTCAACTTTAAAATCAACCACGAGAACAGGCTCTTGTAGAGTATTGAAGCCATTTGTGTCCTTGAAATACCGGTGTTGATGCCTAGGTAATATGTCGCAAATTCAAGCTGCTCTGGCGTGACTTCTTCGGTTGGGAGGTGGCCGAACAATTCGATGGCACGTTCATAGTAGGGGGTATCCAGATAGCTTCGATAGGGCCCTTGCTCAATATTTGGGTCGCGCTTGTTTTCATATTCAGGCTCCGTGCCGTAAAGCCCGAAGGGGACGCCCATTTCCGTCGCGTACAAGGCGTAGGAACCGAACGAATTGGAAATAGCGTACTTGTGATTCGAAAGAATTCTATAGAACCGCTCGGTGAATTTCTGATCCCGTGCATCTCCCGCGGTAACCACAGAATAGCCGAGTGCAAAATATAGTTCGCCCACACCCTTCCTTACATCATGGATGTGCAGGCATATGGTCACAGGATGATAGCGTTCGGGCAAGCTTGCTATCTCCAGGTGGTAACTTTCAATGGACTTTTTTTCGTCTATCGACGGCGTACTATGGGCTGGGAAATATAACGTGCCGACTGCTTTTGCGTTGTACGTGATTTCCAGTGAGCGTCGTGCGAAAACGAAGGGGGAATAGAGCACATGGCAAGGTTTGTTGGACATGGCTCGCCATTTATCCACCTTCCGAGCACTATGGTAGAACTGAACCGGAGCTGAAGAGTTTAGCTCGTGTGGACTTGGCAACTCGGGATTTTCTCCAGGGCCATGGTCAGTGTATATGCATAAGGGAAGTACTGGCGGATAGTAGCCATATCTCCGTATCCACTTGCCGAAGCCGTATATATTGGCAGTCCAATAGGGTTGGATTGGATAAAGCAACCAGTTCCATGCTTTTGCAGCAAATACAAATATCGAACGCGCTTTACTCATAGTCCCTGTGCAAAATCAGACTGGGAGGCGTTATGTTGCCGTGGGTCATCGACTGATTCACGGTCGATCTAGCAAGTCGTCTTTTACAGGATGATTCGCTCTGACATCCACTACTACCTTCCGGCCTATAACGTCCTGCAAATACTTTGGCGCCAGCCCATATCCCGGCCGCACGCTGCGTATCGCATCTGCCGTGATGACATCCCCTGCCTTCAGATCCTTCACAAAGTACAGCGAACGGCGAAACTGCACGTTGCCCTGTTCGCTGGATTTGCGACCGTAGTCCACCTCGCCCAGTGCTTCCCAAGCCGTTCGGGTACCGCGGCACAGGGCGGCGAGTTCTGCGGGCTCAAGCGAGAAGCTGTCGTCGGGGCCACCGCCGCTTCGGTCGAGCGTGAAGTGCTTTTCGATGATCGAGGCGCCCAAGGCTACGCTGGCGATGGCGGTGGTGTTGTCCAAGGTGTGATCGGAGAGGCCGGTGACGAAGCCGAAGCGCTGGATCATGTCGGGGATGGTGCGCAGGTTGTAGTCCGCCGCCGGGGCCGGGTAGCCGCTCACACAATGCAGGATGGCGAGTTCCTTGCAGCCGCCTTCGCGTGCCGCGTCGATGGCTTCCTGGATTTCCTCCGCGTCGGCCATGCCGGTCGAGATGATCATCGGCTTGCCGGTGCTGGCCGCGTACTTGATCAGTGGCAGGTCGACCGCCTCGAACGACGCAATCTTGTAGGCCGGTGCGTTGAGGTCTTCCAGCAGGTCGACGGCCGTGTTGTCGAATGGGGAGCTGAAGATGGTGATGCCGAGCTTGCGGGCGTGATCGAACAGGGGCTTGTGCCATTCCCAGGGCATGTGAGCTTCCTGATACAACTCGTAGAGGGTGCGACCATCCCATAGCCCGCCGTGAATCTGGAACTCTTCCGTGTCGCAGTTCAGCGTGATGGTGTCGGGGCGATAGGTCTGCAG
>CAZLOC010000297.1:0-5054 GCA_964560935.1 uncultured Anaerolineaceae bacterium
CAGGCCGTATCCTTCGACCAGGCGGCCTTTGGTCAACTTCTCGAAGGCCTCCTGCACCTCGACCGGCAGGGGAGCCGAGCCGCTGATGCAGGCGTTGATCGAGCGGATGCCATATTTCCGCACGCCGCGAAAGTTGTTGATGGCCACGTACATGGTCGGCACGCCGGGAAAGATGGTCGGGTGGTATTTTTTGATGGAACCGAGGATGTCTTTGATCTGGAACTGCGCCTTCAAAATCAATGTTGCACCCAGCGTGACGGGCACGGTCAGCGCGGTGGTCAAGCCATAGGAGTGCGAGAAGGGCAGAGCGCTTAAAAAGCGCTCTTGGCCTTCCCTGGCTTCCGGCATCCAATGGCGGGTTTGTAGCGCGTTGGCAACCAGGTTGCGGTGGGACAGCATGACGCCTTTGGCAGCCGCGGTTGTTCCGCCGGTAAACTGGATGACGGCCATATCTTCGGGCCTGACCTCCAGCGTAGGCGAGCGCGGACTTTGGCCTGCCAGCCAGCGATGGAAGTGGATCGCCCCCGGAGCGGTCAACCCGCGGTTGCGCCAACGTGAGACCAGCTTCTTGGGTAGCGAGAGATACTCTCCCGGATCGGTCAAGATGACGTGCGGCAGGTTGACGTTTTCCTGGATCTGGCGCGCCAACCCGGCGGCAGGTTTGATCGTTACCAGCGCGCTGGCTTCCACTTCGCCCATGATATTGATGATTTCTTCGGGTTCGGTCAGCGGTGGGGTGAAGACCGCGGTCATACCGGCTTTGAGTGTCCCGAAGAAGGCAATCACCATTTGCGGGAGGTTGGGCATCAGCAGCACCACGCGGGCGCCTTTGCCAAGCCCCAATGACATGAGCGCGTTGGCAAACCGGTTGGCTTCATGATTCAACTTCCGGTATGACAGGCGGCCGCCTTCGAAGATGATGGCAGTGTTCCGCGGGAACCTGCGCACGGCTGACCGCAGCAGGTGATGCATTGGGATGTTGGGGATGCCGATGGTGTACGGTACTCCCTTCTCGTAATAGGCCAACCAGGGGCGTTCCAGCTCCAGGACCTCACGACTCGATTTAATGGAAGCGGGCTGCTCGTCCCGCCAGGAGCGTTGGGACTCGCCCTCCAGAAAGCGCTCGATGGCGCGGTTCACCGCTTCGCGTCGTTCGAGCATGACCAGGTGTCCGGAAGTCCGGATATCGACCTCTTCAGCCCCAGGGATGGACCTCGCGACCTTCTCGAACATCGGGCGCTCGAAGACTAGGTCGCGGTGACCGCGGATGACGAGTGTGGGAACCTGTAAAGCGGCAAACTTGTCCCAACCGACCCACCTGGCGAGGTTATCGCGATAAAAGGGTTTGAGAGCCCGGGGCGGGGCAGAAAGCCAGGAGCGCGTAAAAGGACCGATGATGCGCAGCAACCAAATAGGGAGATTGAGTCCAAGTCGGAAGAGCGGATTGAGTTTGAACTCCCCGGCAGTCGCCATCAGGATCAGGCCTTCTACTCGTTCAGGGTGGACCAGGGCAAACTCGGTAGCCAACGCGCCGCCGTAGGAGTGCCCTACCAGGATGAATGGTGTGTTGACGTTTAGAATTTCAAGGGCTTTCTCAATGTCATTTTGGATGGAGCCCATATCGTAACCGCTGGATGGCTTATCGGAAAGCCCGTGCCCGCGCAGGTCGAGCGCGATGACGCGGTTGTCCAGCGAAAATTTTTGAAGCTGGTAAACCCACTGCCTGGCATAACCCCCGAAGCCGTGCAAAAAGACAAAAGTCCGTTGGGGTCGGTCGGGCGAGACATCGATTGCCGAGAGCCGCACCAACGGATCCGTGGAGACACGCACTTCGTGCCGGTAGAGGTCGAGGTCTATGTCCATGGGAGAAGTTTACAGGAGTTGATACTAAATGTCAATTTTTGGGCACAGGCAACCAGGCTATACTGACATCATCGTCGGATGATTTCTCAGTATCTTCTCAAAAAGATGGGGGAGGTGAAAATACCCCACGCCCCGCCTTGTTGAGATGATACATTTTTCACGTTGAATGAGGTATGGATCGGTGTTATCAGTTTTGGAAAAAGTCTGGTTTGAGTTGATCAATCCACGCGTCGAGGATGAGAAGGGGGTGCGTCAGGAGTATCTTGCGCGCGTGATCTATGTGATGGTTGGTGTTGGTTTAGTAATTATGACCATCATAGTACTGGTAATAAATTATGGTATTGGCGAACCAAACAAAGAAACGACCATCATCATGGCGGCAATGGATTTGCTGGCTGTTTTCGGGTGGTTCTTGATTCAAAGAAATCATTGGCGTGTAAGTGGTTACCTGCTTCCGTTTGTGTTTCTAGTGTTTCCTGCCTATATGATCTTCACCATTGGGCCCATTACAACCTCTGTGCTCCAACTGGCTGTTGCTATTTTGCTGGCGGGCATGCTCTCCGGGAATCGGACACGCTGGATCATGTTGCTTGTTTGTATGCTTGTCTACATCGTAGCAGGTTGGGGTAGTGGAGAACGCGATGTTGAATTGTTCCTGACAAGTGGAACTACATTGCTGATGTCTCTGGCTGGGATTGCCCTTCTGGATTGGTTCTTCTCTAATCTGCTGAATAGTTCTTTGGGTACAGTGCGAGAGCGCGAAGCAAAATTGCAAAGCATTTTCCGCGCTGCTCCGATCGGGATCGGCATGGTCGTTGATCGTGTCATCCGGGAAGCAAACCCTACCTTATGTCAGATGACCGGCTATGCGCGTGAAGAATTGGTTGGGAAAAGTGCGCGCATACTCTACCCGGCGCAGGAAGATTATGATTTCGTTGGTGCGGAAAAATACCGGCAAATTGGCGAGCGAGGCCTCGGAACGGTCGAGACGCGTTGGCGTCTGAAGGATGGTACGCTCCGTGATATTCTGCTCAGTTCCGTCCCACTTGCTCCTGACGATCTGACCCGAGGAGTGACTTTTACAGCCCTGGATATTACAGAGTCTAAGCAGGCTAAAGATGCGCTTCAAAAGAGCAAGGATTTGTTACGTGAATCCCAAAAAATTGCGCGCATTGGTCATTATGCTCTCGATGCCCCCAGTGGAATTTGGGAAAGCTCAGATGGCTTGAACGAACTTTTTGGTATCGATTGGTCGTACCCGACCGATATTGATGGCTGGCTGCAAATCGTGCATCCCGATGAACGGGAGGCTATGGCAGTTTACTTCGCGGAAGAAGTAGTAAAGCAACATCATGGGTTTGACAGGGAATATCGTATTGTGCGCATTACAGATGGCGCAACGCGCTGGGTGCATGGGTTGGGGCGGCTTGAATTTGATGGTGAAGGAAACCTGGTGCGCATGATCGGTAACATTCAGGATATCACAGAACGAAAACAGGCCGAGATCACACTGCGAGAGAGCGCGGCGCGCTATCGAGCGGTCGTCGAAAACCAGACTGAATTCATTGTGCGTTGGAAACCTGATGGTATGCGTACATTCGTAAACGAGGCATACTTGCGTTACTTTGACCTCACTATGGATGAAGCCCTTTCTTCGGGCTTTCTACCGCATGTTGTAGAGGAGGATCGCCATCTTGTGGAAGATAAGGTTTCCCGGCTGATTTCAGGGAAGTCGTCTTCCGAAACGGATGTTCACAGGGTGTTTAAACCCGATGGAAGTATTGGCTGGCAGGAATGGACCGACAATGCGATACATAACGAACGAGGGGAGTTGGTTGAATTTCAATCTGTAGGACGCGATATTACGGAACGCAAATTAGCCGATGAAGCGCTCCGCATGAAGACCGAAGAATTGGAGGCGTTGTTCTCCATCTCTTCCCATTTGCGCGCGGCGCAATCAGCGGACGAGATGTTGCCTCTGGTGCTGGCAGAAATGCGGCTAGTATTGCGTTCCGATGCGAATGCGGTTATTCTGCTTGACCCGGATGAAGAGCATTTTACTTACGCTCTCTGCGATGGTCCGCTTGCAGTCAATGATGGGATGCAATTCAGTGTTGAGAAAAGTATCAGCGGGTTTGTTCTACAAACACGCCAGCCTTATATTACGGAGAACCTGTCATCAGATCCGAAAAAGACAACCGCTTTGCAGGGTGATAATGAGCTGGGTCCGGCGGTCATTGTGCCGGTAATTTCTGAATCCGAGTTTATAGGGGTGCTGCTTTGCGCGCGTAGAAAGGGGGGTAATCATCATCCATACTCCATGTCGGATGTGCGCTTGCTGACAGCGATCGGAGAGATGGTTGGGAATGCCCTGCGGCGTGCGCGATTGTACGACCAGGCTTTGACACGCCTGCAACATGTTCAGACGCTGCATTCGATAGATATGGCAATCTCGGCAAACCTTGACCTGTCGGTTATTTTGGATGTACTGCTTAACCAAGGCATAGCGCAGATGAATGTGGATGCTGCCAGTATATTGTTGCTCAACCCATACACTCACATGTTGGAATTTGCGGCTGGAAGTGGTTTTTACACCAAAGAAATTAAATCAACTCAATTGCGCTTGGGGGAAGGGCTTCCCGGGCAGGCCGCGATGGAACGTAAAATTCTGCATATACCCAACCTCTCAGCAAGCGATGATTTAGCTCAAAACTATCTACTGGATGAAGGATTTGTTTCTTATCAAGCCGTCCCGTTGATTGCCAAAGGGCAACTTCAAGGTGTATTGGAGGTATTCAATCGTAGGCCAATCAGGGTAGATGATGAGCAAACTGGTTTTTTGGAGACCCTGGCAACGCAGGCGGCGATTGCCATAGACAATTCACGGCTTTTCAGTGATTTACAGCGTTCCAACTTTGAGCTGGAAATGGCGTATGATGCCACCATTGAAGGTTGGTCTCTCGCTCTCGAGTTACGTGATCGGGAAACAGAGGGTCACACCTTGCGGGTGGCCGATATGACCGTACGCCTTGCGCAGGCTATGGGGGTGAAAGGTGAAGAACTCCTTCATATGCGACGTGGCGCTCTCCTGCACGATATCGGCAAAATGGGCGTGCCCGATAAGATATTGCTAAAGCCGGGGGAACTTGTTGGCGAGGAATGGGAGCTCATGAAGCAGCACGCGGATTATG
>CAZLOC010000298.1:0-5053 GCA_964560935.1 uncultured Anaerolineaceae bacterium
GATCCAGAAAACCGTAATGACCAGGAAAATGCCCCAGTAAGACGGGCGGTTCACGCCAGCCACACCCAGGCCTTCCGCGATCATATAGCCCCAGGAACCGAACAGGCCTACCAGCACAATCGCGCCCAGGATGACTGCAACAACCCAGAATTTCCACGAGGTGGTATGCATGGCTTCCATCACCATGGCGTTCATCTCGCCGCGCGGCTTGGGATCGAGCATCAAGTGCTGTTCGCGCAGATGCTCTTCGTGGGAATTTTCCAAGTTTGCTGTCGTTTCAGCCATAGGTTTAGCCTTCCTTGAGATAAGTCACGCGCGGCAGCGTGCCAAGTTCTTCCAAAAGGTGTACGCCGCGCTTCTGGCGCGCCAACTGGCTGACACGGCTTTCGGGATCGTCGATACGACCAAAGACGATCGCATCCGCCGGGCAGGCCTGGGCGCAGGCGGGTGCGAATTCGCCGTCTGCCACCTCGCGGCCTTCCGATTTGGCCTGGTCTTCCGCACGGTGGATGCGCTGGATGCAAAAGGTGCATTTTTCCATGATCCCCATACGGCGGACGGTCACATCCGGATTGAGCTGGTTGTTCAACGGTTCCGGGCGTTCATAATCTCGCCAGTTGAAAACGCGCGCCTGGTAGGGACAGTTGTTGGCGCAGTAGCGTGTGCCCACGCAGCGATTGTAGACTTGCAGGTTCAGGTCTTCTGCCGGGCTGTGCACCGCCGCAAAGACCGGGCAGACCGGCTCGCAAGGCGCGTTATGGCACTGCTGGCATAATGTTGGCTGGAAGGAGGTCATTTTGACTTCGGGATATTCCCCCTCCCAGAAGCGCTCGATGCGCATCCATTGCAGGGAGCGGCCATACCCGGCATCTTCCTCGCCGACAAAGGCGATGTTGTTTTCCATCGCGCAGGCCGCCACGCAGGCCTGGCAGCCCGTACACAGGTCCTGGTCAATGGCCATGCCCCATTTACCCTCGGCCTCTTCCACGATTGCGCCTTTTGCGCCCACTTCATTCAAATCAACGGTTTTCATGCCTCACTCCTAATGCTCTTCCAGGCCTTCCCCATATACACCGATCTTGCTCTCCAGGCGGGAAAGTTCACGCTTCTTACCGGTCCTTTCGATTCTCACCTTCATACTCGCAAAAGCCAGGTCACCGGCTTGATTGAATTTCAGATCGAGCAGATCGAAGGGATTGACGCCGCGCCCCTCGGCATAGCGACCATAAGCAGTATGACCCTGCCCGAAGGGGACCGCGATCGTATCGGGACGAATGGCCGGATACAAATAAACAGAGACCTCAATCGCCCCGGCAGCTGACACGATCCTGACCACATCGTCATTCTCGATGCCCAGTTCGTGAGCGACTTCCGTGTTGATCTCGACCCACGAGTTCCACATGACCGTCGTGGTCGGGTCAGGGACCTCCTGCAGCCAGGGTTTGTTGGCCCCGGCTTCCCCCAAAACAGGTGAAACAAAAGGCAACAGCATGAATTCGCCTTCGCCCTCGTATTCGGGTGCGGGCACAACCATGGCATTGTTCAACGTATTGTGGGGTGGAGCCGTGAGCGCATTCTGATTCGTCCACCAGCCACCGAATTGCTGGAAATAGGCTGCAAAGGTATTGATCTCGCCCGCGTTGAAATTGGCATCTTTGTTCTCCACCAAGGGGAGCAGTTTATCTTGAATGAAGGCCACTTCATCCGCGAAGGGCAACGCAGCAGCCAATTTCCCACCCACCGCAGCGCAGGCGGCCATCAGCACATCGGCTGTAGCGTGCGTGTTGTAATACGGCACCACCACCGGTTGCGCGCCCGAAAGCGTCGACTGGCCCGCGCCGGTCGCGATGCGCTGGTAACCCCAGGATTCCAGGCTGTGATGGTCGGGGAAGATGTAATCGGCCTGCACGGCGGTCTCGTCAGGGAAGGTCGCAAACGAGATGACCAACGGCACGCTTTTCATAGCGTTTTCGAAATCCAACACCTTCGGCAACTCGAAGACCGGATTGACGCCGTGCACGAACAAGACCTTGACCTCACCAGCCTTCATCTTCTCGACGAAAGCTGCCATTTCCTGTAAGTTTGCCGAGCGATGATACCCGTCCGTGTTGGGCGCGACGGGAGAAAGGAACACACCGCCAGGCTGACCAAAGTTGCCAGCCAGCGCATCCAGCGCCAGCACTGCTTCGGCTGTCTCCAGTCCGTTGCTCTGACCGAGCGCCGCGCCACCAGGGATGGCCAGCGGATGTTCCGCATTGGCAAACAGGTCTGCCAGGTGTGCCAGTTTTTCTTCGGAGACACCGGAGACTTCGGCCACCGCCGCTACATCCACGTTGACAAATGCGCGGGGCAGGGTCGGCAAAGTCGCTTCAGCCGCGAGTCGGCCGATCGCCAGCGCAACCAGGCCCTCGGTCCCGGGGCGAAGCGGAACCCACTCGTCCGCTTTGGCGGCCGTCTGCGACATGCGCGCCTCGAATTGCACCAGGTAGCCGCGTTTGGTCCGCCTGCGCATCCTGGAAAATTCGCGCGTGTAAGCCACCGGCGAGAGCCAGGTCTCGAGGAAATTCGCGCCAAACGAAAAGATGACGTCCGCGCCGGCCAGGTCGAAGAAGGGCAGGCCGCTCCCCCCGAGCATGGACTCCGCCGCCTTGACCAGCGTAGCGTGCGCTTCGAACGCGCTTAATGCGCCATAACGCAGCGGGGCAGGCGCGCCGATGGAGGCAGTCAGGTCGGAGGCCAGGTCGAAGAGATGGTTGGGAGCCAGCCCCATCAGGAAGGTGATCCCGGCGGGGTCGGTGTTCGCCAGCGCATCGGTGACCACGCCTATGGCGGCCTCCCAATCCATGTCCGAGAAGTTGCGCGAGCCACGCGCCGATTGTTTGATCGGATCGGTCACCCGGTCGGGATTGTACAGGCCGTGCAGGGTTGCCTGCCCGCGCGCGCAGGTTTTGCCCAGGTTGACGGGGTGGTTCTTGTTGCCCTCGGCTTTGATGGCGCGCCCCTGATAGGTGCGGATGACCAGTCCACAGCCCGCCGAACATTCGCGACAGGTGGTGGCAAAATAAGTGCTTTGACCGTTGAACGTATATTCCGGCATCTGCGTATACGGCTCGCGTACCACATAGCGGGAGGCCGGGCCACAGCCGGTCAGCACAGCGCCGGTAGCTGCGCCTACGCCAGCCAGCTTGAGAAAATCGCGCCGGGAAATCTTTTTGCTCATAATCCTTCCTTATTTACCACAGATGGACACAGATGAATTCGGATATTTTGATGAACGTTTATCAACCAAAACTGTTTATCCGCGTTTATCTGTGGTTAATCCTTTAATAATGACAGGTTCCACAATCGAGCAGCTTGGTGCGCTTCTCGGGATCATCCTGGGTCTTTTCACGGTGACAATTCAGGCACCAGCCCATGTTCATCACCTGCGGATTTTCGGCGATCGTCACTTTTGTCATATCGCCGTGACACTCTTCGCAGTTGACCCCGGCCGCGATATGCGGGCGGTGGTTGAAATGCACGAAATCAGGCACGATGGCCACCGGCACCCATTGGATGGGTTCGTTATTTTCCACAGCCTGCACCAGGGGCTGCAGGAGCGCGCTGGTCTGGGTGATCTGCATCTGCTGGTGACAGCCCCAGCATTTGGTCTGCGTAGGCAAGCCAGCCACAGGCCCGCGCGAAGCGCCGGGGTGACAGTACAGGCATTGGATACCAAAACCTACATGGCGGTTGTGCGGGAACTGGATGGGCTGCTCTGGCGAAGCCTGCGTCAGGCTGATACCCCACACGGCCAGGCTGAATATGGTCAAGCCAACGATCAATAACCCGATCCTGCCAAGCGGCGAAAACAACACGCCAAAAATTTTCTTGATCATGGATGCTCCTGAGTTGGTCTAAATAATATGACCTTGCAAAGGATGGTTCCTTTGCAAGGTCGAATAAATTCTCAAAGCTTAATTCCGACGGCGCAAAGCAGTGACTATCAAGACGCCGATCAAGACAAGAACGGTAAGGAACAATAGCGCACTGCCGAAGGTAGCCAAGAACGCGCCAATGCCGGTCAGGATACCGGTCCACAGGTTCGTCGCGCCGCCGATCAACTCGCTCGGGCCGGACCCTTCGCCTGCTCCCGTTATTTCCTCCGATGCTTTGCCCCGGGCAAGGGTTTGCGCGTACATCAGCACATCGCGACCATCAGCTGGAGTCCAGCCCAGGTCGTAGCCCAGGGGCATTTCGGTCCCGGCCACGCCGAAGCGTGTGCGGTGCAGGAAGCGGAAGGGATCCCGGTTGGCAACATCGCCCAGGGTTTCATCCACGCCCTCCGTCCGAAAAATGATCTTCATCCCATCCTCGCCATGGCATTCCGCACAGGTCGAGTCGTATAACTCATTGCCGTGTTCCAGGTCCCCGTTGATGACTTTCAATGAAATCGAATCGATGTATTCGGAATCGTCGATCAGGCCTTCCTTGAGAAAGGTTGCTACCTGCCCCATCGCATTTTCGTCAAGGTAGCTGGAAAAGTCATGCGCCGAATCATTCTCTCCCTTAAGGTGGGCAACGATGTCTTCTTCGGTCATGTCAGCCGTGGCAAGGATGAGGCTGGGAAAACCGGTATAGTGCGAGCCGGAAGCGTAAGCCCCGTTTACACCCTTATAGTCCCAGCCGTGACATTCCGAGCAGCGCCAGGTCTCCGTCCCGGAGCGTGTGTTGGTAGACTGGCGGCTCCAGATGGGCATATCCCCTTGAGGCGCAGGAAGGCCCAATACGGCATACCATTTGTCATACAACTGCGCGCCAGCCACTAGATCAGTTCCCGAATCTTGAATTTCGCTCGCCAAAGCAATACTCGTCCCGATGACCATCAAGACGAGCGTAAAGATTGTGACTGGAAGAAGGCGTTTCATGTGACTCTCCTCAAGGCACAGCAGGTAACCCCACCGTAACATAAAAATTATAACGCATAAAAAGGCGAAAGTACATGTAATTGGTAGAAATTGCCCGATTGATGAGCATGTTAGCCCACATTCCGTAGTTGTACTTCAAATTATAT
>CAZLOC010000299.1:0-3545 GCA_964560935.1 uncultured Anaerolineaceae bacterium
GGGTTGGGATTGTCAATTTGTTGTCGAGGCGCAGCGGCTATCAACAAAAGCGCTACCACCGTCATGACCGAGACAACGGGCAAAAATCTTCGTTTCATAGTTTCATCCTCCTTCTTATCTAATTATTAGCCTGCATTATGCTATCCACGGTCGTTTCTTGACCGGCTTGAAGTGCAATATTTTCCTGACGCGACATTTGGTATCCATCCTTAGATACAATCACTGCATATGTTCGCGGCGCAGCAAACAAGCTGAAACGTCCACCTTCGTCGGTGAAGACAACCTGACCAACCACAATGGGGTCCACTGACAACACCTGCACACGCGCGCTTTCAATGGGCGCACCCGTTGCATCGGTCACCATTCCGCGTAACGCCCCTTGCGGGAAGCCGTTCATGCGTACGATGCCGTTGGCGTGCTCGTCGCTCACGTAAAGATTTCCCGCCAGATCAAAAGCCAAGCCAACGCTGTCCTCGAAACCTTCAGCCAGGCGAGCGATCTTTCCATCTCTCAGTGAGATACGATGAAGCGCATTTCCGGTAGCTGCATAGAGATTGCCATCCGGGCCAAACGCAATCGCACGGACATTCGCCAAGCGGGCGAAGATCGTCTGGCTACCATCGGGTTTGACCTGGATGATTTTGTCCCCATTCGTTGGCGGATGGTCTGTCGGCAACTGGAGCCCATCAGGAGCAACTACAACGTACAAATTTCCTTCCAGGTCGAGGGCTAAAGCAGTTGGAAAATGAAGCCCATCCACATATACGGAATACGTGCCATCCTGCCTGACCGCCAGGACACGGTCTGCAGATGTTTCGGACACTAACAAAATACCATCCGATTGATAAGCCAAGCCGCTTGGGTAATTTGCTTCGATCAATGTCTGCAAGGATGGATTAAGGGATGTTCGCACCCCCACTCTGACCGGGAACAATCCGGGGGCAGCCTCGCTAGCGTACAATGTGCCATCTGGCGCAAAAGCCACATACGGATCGGGCGGAATGAACGACAGGTAATCCATGAACCAGGAGACAGTGCCCCTCGGATCAATGAGCGTCATCATGCCACCGTCATCATTCGGGAGAGCCATTTCACCACATGGGGAGAAGGCCATGGCCATCGGTGTAATAATTCCATTCCCCGAAACGATTTCACGCAATATGCCATCTGAGCTGACCGCAATCACACCGCCCTGGCGAAGTTGTCCACCCACAACTTCCCCAGTTTTGGGAAGCCATTCGATCCCCGATAAGCCATTCTCAGGGACCTCAGCCAGCAATGTGAATTTGCCATTGGTATCCATGCGATAGATTTCGCCGCTCGTACCCCGGTTTCCAGTCGAGATGTAAATGCGGCCAGCATCATCCACCGCCAACCCACCCGGCGAAACACCTCTACCAGGGATTTTGCCTAGTGAAGTCAGTGTAAAGTCGTCCAATGAAATTTCGTAAACTTCATCCCAACTGGCGGCCAGAAAACGGCCATCCGGTGCTGTGCGTATCGCTTGAAGTTGTGGGACTTCAGTCACGTATGTAATTTTACCTGTTGGTGTGACGCGATATAAATCAGATTTATCTTTGCAGCGACTGACCGCCACATACAAGTTGCCATCAGGTCCAATGCCAAACCCGCTGTCACAATCCGTTCGAAGTTGGGGAGACTGGACGATGATTTGCTTATAGCCTTCCGGCGAAACGCGCGTAATCCGTCCATCCGGATGCATGTGAAGGTACACGTTACCTTCGGCGTCCACATCGCCCAAGTATCCATAGACCTCATCCGCTATAAGCGTAATGGTTCCATCATTGGCAAGTTTAGAGAGCGTATGACCTCGGACAGCATAAACCAATATGTCTCCCTGTGGCGACAACAGAATCTCTTGAGGCATATTGAATGGTCCCGGCGCTACAAACCACTCCGCTGCGTAACCCGTTTCTGTAAAGCGTATTGGTGCTGTTTCCAGAGAACCGAAGGGGACAGGCGGAACAATCTTCTCACCGCAAATACGCGGAGGCATTTCAGCCAGGTCGGCTTCCGACTCCGTTTCATCAAGCTGGGGAATGTGCACTGGCTGGATTTCATCAATGGCATACCATCCTGCTCCACAACAAATACCATTCATAGGTCGCACATCGCGCAATTCCAAGTTTGAGACATCATCAAAGTAGAACAGCGGTATTTTGATTTCTATCACCTCGCCGAGCGCACTGGCACTGCCCGCAACCTCGCCAACCTCCTTCCATTCACCAGTTGTCACCTCTCCCATAAACGCAGGCTGGTTCGATCCAGGCCAGAAAGAGATCACAAAACTTCTTGGGCCGGAACGGATGTCCAGATCGAGTTGGACAAAATCAGTAGCGGGTTGATGAGTTTCGATCAAGACATACAAGAACGTATCGTTGGCGAAGGCGCGTACGGCAGCAATATCAAAGCCTCCGCGCGAATGATCGCCTGCAGGATCGGTGGCCAGAATGTTGTAGGTTTCCCATTCCGAAGGTTCCCCATCGACAACAATCCTGGTTGTACGCAGTCCCGAAGATCCAGGTTCTTCCACTGTCACATGAGTAGCAGCCTCTTCAGTAGTTACAGGAATTTCAGTATCAATAGGCGTTTCAGTTGCGGTGGGTGCACAGGCGCTCATCAAAGCCAGGATGACAAATACCCAAAATAGGCGAAAGAGGCAACGAGCAATCATGGTTCCTCTGCTTATCCTCACATCTGACTCTTTCTAACATCTTTCCAGTGTTTCATGGCAACTGCTCGATCCAATTTGGAGCGAGTTCAATCATGAACATTTCCACTTCTTCGGTGCCAGAACGACCCCAGTTGCTGGTAAAGAGCACACGTGTAAAATCCTGATTGACACTGGCATGTGGTTCAGCCCAATAATCATGCTCCTGGTTTTCGTCCACGAGCGAATGGGTGTGTGCCAGGCGTACTACGCGGCCGCCAGGCTTTAGCTCAAGGGCAAAGACCTGGTCGTCCATCCAGGTGTAGGAAACAGGGTCGCCATCGTGCGTAGAAACCAGCACCCAGCCGGGGCGCTGAAAGGCGCGCCCTGAAATGTGAAGCCCGATGGCTGTGTGACTGAAATCGATCGGCCAGAGCGGGGTGATCACGCCAGTTTCCAGATCGAGCATGGAAATGTTGTCCGTATCGATATCCTGGTAGACGAACACCTCGCGCCCCTGAGCGTCGAGGGCCGTATCGGAATGACCAACGATGCGCAGCAGGCCGCGTCCGTTCTGCAGATCCCAGTCGTAGACCATCAACCCGCAGGGATGCGCGTCGCTGCCCAACTGTCCATACTCGCAATATTTATCCGACTGCACAACGAAGTAGTCACCCAGCGGGGAAATGGTGACGCTGTCCGCTTCGCGTTCGTCGTCGGGCCAGCCGCGCAGGTCACGCATGGCGATGACTGTGTCAGTCTGTAAATCATAGATGAGATAAGCGCTGTCCAGCCAATCCTGATCCTCAGCCATCAACCCCCAATAACGACTATCTAAAGAAGGGCCGCCTTCGTAACGTGTCCAGACCATGAC
>CAZLOC010000299.1:3645-5049 GCA_964560935.1 uncultured Anaerolineaceae bacterium
CGCTTTCGATCCAGGGACGCCAGTCCGGGTCCCAGACCCACAGGGCATGGTTCATGCCGCGTTGCTCGAAGAGCTCCATCTCATCGCGCATGAATTCCGCCGCATTTGGAACCCAGCGCATCACACCAAACTCATTGACCAAGACCGGCATGTTGTGCTCCGCCTTGAAATCGTCGATGACCGAGAGATAACTGTCCAGCCATTCCCGGTCGAATGTATCGGCCTCGCCATCCCAGTCGAGATCGAACGAGCCTGGATAGGTATTTGTCGCGGGCGGCTCTTGATGGGTATAGTCCTCTTGCGGTTCGTATTGGTGAACCATATAGACGATGCGCGGATCGTCCACCGGTTCCAGCCAGGGCAGCCAGCGCACCGCGCCCCAACTCATGCTGCCGACCAGGATCGGGGTCGCCACGTCCACTTTGCGAATAGCTTCTACAATGCGCGGATAAAAGCGATTCCAGTCGTAGATGCTGTCCGCGTATTCAGCATAAAACTCCGAGGGCTCATAAATTCCGAAAACCACATCATTGGCGTTCGGCTCGCACATCAGGTCGTAACCCACCACGACCGGGTTGTCGCGATAGCGTTCTGCTGTGTAGCGCCACATCTCGGCCCAGGCATCCTGCGCGGACTGGTCGCTCCAGACCGACTCGATCAGCAATTCCGGATCGAACCAATCCCCCGCTCCGTCACGATAGAAAGTAAAGTCACTGCGTCCCGGCCCGGTGCGAAAAGTGATCACCACGAACAGGTCGGCTTCCGCCGCCATGGCGATCATGCGATCCAGATTGGCCTGCGCCTGTTCATCCAACACATAGGGCGGTCGCTCGGTGAATATCCCCGGATGTGACAGGTTAACATAATTTGCCCCCAGTGCTGCCAGTCGGTTGAAATCCTCCTGTGTGTAGGGTGGGCCAATGTAGCCATCTCCCAGGAAATCCCCTCCATCCAACTCCGGGGCAACGATGCGCTGCCAGGTATTCGCGCCGCGCAATTGCGTTCCATTCGTCCATAATGACCATTTGTCCAAAGCGGGCGCAGGAGGCAAAGGAGTAGGGGGAGGTTGAGAAGAGGAAGCAGGTTCAGGGGATGGGGGAGGCGAGGGCGCGTCAGGAGAGTCGGCCAACAGCCCACAAGAAAGGAACAAAAACGCCAAAAGCAAGAATATCCCCATCCTCACATATCGCATCAGGCCCTCCCGAATCGACAAAGAGTAGAATTTCACTCTCATTATACAAAGTTAGGCGCGAAAAACAAACTGGCTCCATAGTACAATTGCTCCATCTTCTCCTAGAGGTAACCTATGGACACCCCCTCCTTCGACGGCTGGACCTGCCCGATGCCCTTGCAAAACTATCCCACCATCGTGATGGGACATGGCGCGGGCGGCAAGATGATGAA
>CAZLOC010000300.1:0-3324 GCA_964560935.1 uncultured Anaerolineaceae bacterium
TATCGCATGTGCGGCGATATGCAAATAGCAGAAGACGCCGCGCAAGAGACATTCATCCAGGCCTGGTTACGGCTGCAATCCTATCGTCCGCAAGCATCCTTCCGAAACTGGCTGTACCGCATTGCGGTCAATGCCGCAATAGATATGCTGCGCAAAGAAAAGCGCATCCTGCCTAGCGCGATCGAAGACCTGAACCTGACAGATTCGGGCCCTGGCCCGGAAACGCTGGTCGCAAATTCTGAGCGGACAGAAATGGTCCAGGAAGCCATCCTGGCATTGCCGGATGCCAGCCGAGCTGTGCTGGTGTTGAGAGAATTCGAGGGTCTCTCTTACCAGGAGATCGCAGAATCGATAGATATTCCGGTTGGTACGGTGATGTCGCGTTTGAATTATGCTCGAAAATTATTGAGAGAAAAATTAGAAGTGCAACTGTTTGTGTATGCGGAGGCTGAAAATGTCTGACCATATCCTTGAATTGCTCAGCGCTTACATCGATGGTGAACTGCACGGCGGGCAACTCCGCAAGGTGGAGGCTCATCTGGATGAGTGCCAGTCCTGCCTGGAAGAATATTACTCATTGCAGGCCCTGTCGGCCACACTGCACGCAGCGCCCGTACCCGATTTTCCTTCGCCGGAACGCCTTGCTGCAGATGTAGCGCTGCGCCTGCCGCGCAAGCCGGTCAAACCAATGAGCCGCAGAGCGCTGGAGATCGGCTGGTGGCTGGCGCCGGTCGGGCTTATCGTAGCGTGGATATTCGTCAGCACGACCATCCTGGTCAGTAATGCGGTGACGGCGGCTGGTGATTTCGGATTGTTAGACAGTGCGTCGGCATGGCTGGTAGCTGGTTCGTCCGGAGCAAATTACTCAGCTTTTCTTGGGCAATTTGGCCTGTTGGCCGGGAACAGCCTGCAATGGGCTGAGATGACCGAGGCCTTTACAAGGACCGCTGTACCGCAAATCACCTGGCAAGTTTCAATCGCTTTGCTTTATCTCAGTTGGTTGGCAATCTGGTGGACACGCCATACGCGTCAGGGGCTCGGCGGACCCTTCGATAGCGGAGGCAGGCCCACAGTCAAGTAAGAACGAAATATATAAGGAGAAAAAATGGACCCCGTCAAAATTTTAAAACGTGCCTGGCACATCCTGTGGAGCTATCGTGCTCTATGGGTCTTTGGCCTGATCCTGGCCCTGACAGCCGCTGGATCGAGTGGTGGTAACGGCAACAATGGCGCCAGATTTAGTGGCGATAGCAGCAATCAAAGCTATGAAGCACCCCTGCCTGAAAACTGGCGTGAAGAAATCAGTAAAGCCTTCGCTGAAGCCGGTAAAGAATTCTCGCGAATTCTCGAAGATGGCCTGCCTGCGCTCGGGATCTCGAAAGGCGAACTGACCGCCCTGCTGTGGGTCGGCGCTGTTTTCGTACTGGTCATGCTGGTCGTTGGGCTTGTGATGACTATCGCCCGTTATGTTTCCGAAACTGCGGTCATCCGCATGGTGGATGAGTACGAAGCCACCGATACCAAGATGACCGTCCGGCAGGGCTTTCGCATCGGCTGGTCGCGCACATCCTGGCGTCTGTTCCTGATCAACCTGATCGTCAATATACCCGTCTTCCTGCTGTTGGTCGTGATGGGCGTCGCGGGCTTTGTGATCTACACAATGGTCGCGGGCCAGAGCGGGGATTTCGCCGTGGCTGGCATTGTCGGCGTAATCGGTGTGGTATTTCTGGCCATCTTTGTGGTTGTGATCCTGAGCATTTTCCTGGGCTTACTGCGTCACTTCTTCTGGCGTGTCTGCGCCCTTGAAAATGTAGGAGTGGGCGAATCGCTACGGCGCGGCTTCACGCTGGTGCGCGAGAACTGGAAAAACGTCGGCTTGATGTGGCTGGTCATGATCGGATTGGGCATCGCCTGGATGCTGGTATCCATCATCGCTATCATCCTGACGATCCCGATTGTGGCGATAACCGCTATTATCGGTGCGCTGGTAGCAGCTATCCCAGGCTTGCTCCTGGTCGGCTTGTTTAGCACATTCCTGAACGGGTATTTGCCCTGGATCGTCGGCGGACTCTTTGTCCTGCCCCTGTTCTTCACCCTGGCCTTCTCGCCCTGGGTCCTGTTGACAGCCTGGCAACAGGTCTACACATCCACAGTCTGGACGCTCACCTACCGGGAGATCAAGGCTCTGCCCGCAGAGACACCGGAAATGGAGATTGGGCCAGTCGGTGACTGACCGCTCCAATCTGTTGCGTGCCCTCTTCTTGATGAAGGGGGCACGTTTTTTTAAAGCTCGAACAGAGAAATCGACTCGATGTGATACGTCTGCGGGAACAGATCGAAGGGCGTGACGTCCACCAGGCGGTAGCCCTCGGCAACCAACCTGGCCACATCGCGCGCCAATGTGGACGGATCACAGGAGACGTAGGCGATGACCTTTGGCACAAGTTGCCGGATGCCATCCAGGGTGCGCTTGTCCACGCCCGCCCGCGGCGGGTCAACCAGGACAACAGCCTGCTCGGCTTCGAGATGTGGAATCACATCCTCGGCTGCTCCCTCGTACAGTTCCACGTGGTCGAATTCATCCAGATTGACGGCGAAGTCCTCGCACGCGGACGGCGAAGACTCGATCCCAATCAATCTATCGCATTTCGGCGCCAGGAAAGCGCTGAACAACCCCACGCCGCAATAGACATCCAAAATGGTTTTGGCTGGCAAAGGCAATCTGTTCAAAAGATGCTGGACCATCTTTTCAGCCATGACCGTATTGACCTGGAAGAACGACCCTGCTGAAACGCGGAATGCACGCTCCAGAACCTGCATGAAGATATGGTCTTCGCCTGCCATGACCAGCGCATCCTCTTCCGTCAGGTGGACGACCGAAATTCCGGCTTCAAGTTCCAACTCAGGCGCTTCGAGTTCATCCGATTCTAGAATCAGCATCAGGTCATCATCTACGCCAGCGCGCAGGGATACACGCTCGATCCCCTGACGGGGACTAGGCGGTGCACCCGGTTCGAATTCAAGCTGCGGCCAGAGGGCATTGATGGAGGGCTCGGGCAGGTGGCATTCGGTGATGGCCCTCACCCCTAACCCCTTATCATCCCCTAAGGGGACTCCCATAGGGAGAGGGGAAACGTAGCCTAACTTTCCTTCATCCGTCAAATGGAATTGCACATAATTGCGATAATTCCACGGATTTGGGCAGGCCACCATCGGCTGGACCGGCGGGTTCTTGATCTTGCCGATGCGCTGCAATTGGTCGCGCAAAATCTCGGTTTTGGCTTCGAGTTGGGCTTCGTAGGGCATGTGCTGGTAATGACAGCC
>CAZLOC010000300.1:3424-5028 GCA_964560935.1 uncultured Anaerolineaceae bacterium
ACACGTACCCGTTCCCCTGGCAGTCCAAATGGAACAAAGACGGCGCGGCCATCAGGCAAGCGCCCCATTGCATCGCCGCCGTAGGTGAGTTTTTCGAGTTGAATGTTGTGAGTTGAAGGTCTCATGTTCGCTGTGCGTTAAGCCATAGATCAGGCTTTGCCAGCATCGTCGAGAAAATCATCCCCGCCCAAATCCGAAAACGCTTGCAATTTCTCGTCAGTTTTGTAATCAGAAACCAGTTCAGAAGCGGCCCTTTTCATTTGCTTACCGATGTAAATCTCCCACAACTCCCCCAGCACGGATTCGAGTCTCGCAGCCAGTTGATCGGGCTTGTCGGTGGTGACATCGTCTTCGTTGGGAAAGACGACAAACGGGACGCGCTCTCCACGAATCGCTATCAGGCCGGAATCGCCGGGAGCAACAGAGGCAAAATCATCGTCCCGGTAGAGGCGCTCCATCTTTTCGTCGGAAAGTCCGTGCTCGAGGATGCTGTCGGGTTTGTCGGGGTTGAAGCGGCGGCGGTTCTTACGCAGGGACTCTTCAAATGGCACACGCACGTACACGATTGCGGCGCGCGCCAGTACTTCATCCGAAAGATGCTGAAATGCCTCAGCATAGCCGCCAAGCGAAGAACCGCGCGAGAACTCGATCATGCAGGTACTGTGCTCATGATAGGAAGGATCATCGCGCAGGAGCCTGCCGTAATCCAGGCTCAGGCGTTCGATCAGCAGGTGCCAGAGTTCCGGGAACTTGAAATAACCATTGTCATCGCTATGCAGACGAGACAATCCGAATTTGTTACTCAGGAGGTCATCCTCCTCGAACCAGGTCCACAACATCGGAAAATCGTCATGGACTTCGAGTTGGGCAATATGAAAGCGCTCACGGCAGGCATCATCCGGCAGGTGGGTCAGGTAGTGGATAATCTCGCTTTTGCCAGAGGCCGGGCGACCGATGAGGATGATTACGTCAAAGGTGTTATTCATACGAAAAATGTTGGGCGGGGTCACCCCACCCGTATCATTATCGTTTCAGGTATTCTTCCATCGCCGCGAACAACTCTTCCAGATCATCCATCTGGATTTCGCCCATGTGGGCGATGCGGAAGGTGATGTTCTTCAACGGGCCGTAGCCATTGGCGATGCGCATGCCGCGCTGCTTCAGGAAGGCATTCAAATCCGAGATGTCGATGCCGCGCTCATTTTTGACCGTGGTCACGGTTTGTGAGCGGTAACCTGCGGGCGCGTACATGGACAGGTCGTGCGCATCTGCCCATTCCTGGACGCGTTCCGCCATCGCCGTGTGACGGGCAAAGCGTTCCTCCAGTCCTTCGGCCAGAATGCGGTCGAGCTGGTGGTCAAGCGCAAAGATGAGTGACATGGCTGGGGTGGCCGGGGAGGAATCCTTCAGGCGGTGCTTTTCCAGGCGCAGCAGGTCGAAGTACCAGCCGCGGTTTTCCACCGTTTTGGCCTTATCCAGTGCGCGGTCTGAGACGGCGGCCAGCGCCAGCCCGGGAGGCAGGGCAAGGGCTTTTTGGGAGGAGGTCAATACCATGTCCAGGCCCCAGGCGTCGGTTTCGATCTTGGCGCCGCTTAGGGAGGAGA
>CAZLOC010000301.1:0-3678 GCA_964560935.1 uncultured Anaerolineaceae bacterium
CAGGTTTTCAGTGATTCGTCACTTTTTAAAATATTACCAATTGGCGGATGAAAATACCCAGATAACCGTGCTAAGCCTGCATCGCAACTTTCAGGAACTCGGCCTCTATGAGGATTTGCTCAGAAATCAGGAAGAAATAGGCTTGATAACGTGCCGGAGCGTTGAAGAGACCCTAAAGAAAGCATTCAATATTGGCAAAATCACGACATACAAAGTGCCCGAAGAAGTCGCACACTCGAAAAGGAAAACAGAAGTTGCCCGGCACTACCCTGATCGCTTCGAGGCGATCAGAGAAACGCTCGTAGTACCTAAGCCCGGGATGCTGTTCTTGGTTGGTGCGGGTCCGTTGGGAAAGGTCTATTGCCAGTGGATAAAGGAGCGTGGTGGGATTGGCCTTGATGTGGGCTCAATTTTCGATGCATGGGCAGGCTTGGTCACGCGCCGTTACATGAAATCTGATGCGGGCAACTTCAACGAGAGGTATCAGCTAAACCCATAGGTTCCTTAATGCTTGCCTCATGTTTGATCCTGGCTAACGGGGGCTTTTATATTCGACGCGGCTGAGTTCGCTGACAGGCTGAGGCGATAGTGTCTTTTCCTATCCTGCAACTCAGGCGCTATGGATTGACTGTTCCGTGATAACGATTTTTTTGAGAGAATTTTTGTGGCCAATGCTTTAGAAATTATCGGCTATGTCGAGCACTTCGAGCCTATCGCCATCGAGGGGTGGGTCATACGGCCTGACGGCAAGTCAATACAACTGGCCCTGCGCATCGATCATCGAATTTATCCTATCGAAACAGCCTGGGTCGAACGTTGGGATGTTGCCAAGCAGCACGGCGAACAATTCCTGCTCGCGGGCTATCGCTGTGCCCTTCCACGTAAAGTGACCACCGCCGTCAAGGATGCGTTGTTTGCCTGTCAGCCTGTTGAGGTGATGGCGGACGGAGTGGTATTGGACAACGTGGCCAAGATGCCGACCGCCGCCGGCTTGCTTCACGCCGAACAGACGCTCTTGAGTGCGCGCTCCGAACATTCCAATTCTGTCGTCGAATCGTGGGGGCATTTCACGCTCACCGGATGGGCCGTGGTGGAAGGACGCGCACCAGCCACGTACACGCTGCAGTGCAATGGCGTGTCACTGGACTGTACTGTTTTGACCAGCCAGCGCAACGATGTCGCGCAGGCGCTTGCGATTGAAGCCCTCGATACGGGATTCGAAATCGAGTTGCCCGGCTGCCTGTGGGAAAACGTGCCAACAAATCAGGACGCCCAGATTGAGATTCGCTCAGGTGGAAGTGTGCTGACTGCTGAGCCCATCGCACTCAGTCGCGCCCAAGCCGCGCGCTGGGTGGCGGAAATAAGCCGAATGGATGAGGGTCAGGAAAAGCAGTACCGGCTTCTGCTGGCTCTGGAGCATGTGCACTACGGCAAGCTTGAAGCCTTTCTGGATGAGGGAACGCAGACTTTCTTGCGCGACTTCACCGCCAGTATGAATCTGGGGAATTTCGTATCGAGCGACGGGCAGACCGGACTGTTCGCGGTGGATGGGCCAACGGAAAGCGCTTCGCAACTGCTCCTGTGGCGGGCGTTGCGTTCGCTCAATCAGCGGCTAACTGACATTTCAAGCCCGCTATTGCCCGTTCTCAAGGCAATCCTGCAGGAACATCGCCTTGTGGGCGAGGTGCGTGAGAGCTTTCTTCTGGCGGTGGTGCCGTTGGTTTGCAGAACAGGTGAGTTTTGCGCGATCCGCGAACTGCTGGACTTTTCGCGACTGAAGCGGCTTGAGTCTAGCTACGACCTGTGGGAAATGTCGCTGGTCCCCCCCGCACATTTAGTGGATGGCGATGTCCAGCGTGCAACCGACTTGCTGCGGCGCATGTCGGAGTACCTCGACCGTGGCTGGCTGAATACCGAATGCGTGCGCTTCACTCTGGAGGAAACCCTGCGGCTTGAGGCCGAGGGTGAGATTGAGCCTGAAGCTGCAGAAAGATTGCGCGATGCTGTGATCGCCCTGCTTGATGCCTTCAAGGGGGAATGGTTTTCACGGCTCCATGACCGGGAACTGGTCGATACCCAGATCAGCCTGCTCGCCGGCCTTGGCAACTACGCCGACCGCCACCGTAGGGACGTCATTGCGGCAGCGATTCGTATCTATGGGCTGAATCCTACGTTCTGGACACGCCTTGCAATGCGCGGAATTGATCCTGTGGATGAGCTCGGCCGAGCGCGACGCGCTTGGGAATCCATTTCATCCGCGCTGACGGATGACACCCCATACCTCAAGGAACGCCTTCCCGTTATTCTGGATTCACTCGAATATTTTGAGCATCGTAGCAATCCCGAGGCAGCCATCTTCCTCCGTGAAATTGTTTCCAATGTTCTGCCATCATTGGGTGACGACCTGAGGCCGGCCGGACGCAGACTGATCGAACGCCTGCTTGGACAGGAAGCGCTCGAAGTGCTGCGCATTGCCGCCGCGCCAGTAAGGCAAACTCTGACGCTGGCAAGGCACTTCCCCGAAGCCTTCAGCGACTTGGCAGACACCTTGCGGCGAAACACCCATCATTCGAGCAGCGCCGTATTTCATTTGCAGGAAGAGGCGTCGGCACTCCTCCGCGAGATCACCGAACAAGTAGACGGAAATAATGCGTCAGCGCTGCCCGCCTTGCTGGCACGGCTGGAGGAAAAGGCCACCGTGCTTAGCAACTGGGCGGGGCATTTTCTGGGTGTCGAGCTGCTTGCCCAGGCTTATTGCATTGCACGCTCGCATGGCTGGCCCGGGCAAAATTCCCTATTGATGTGCCTTGGGGAAGTTACCCGTAAGGCGATTGCCCTAACTTCGCCAAACGGATATTTGCCAATTCCCGCTCAGACAGCTTTGGCTCACCTCGCAGCCTCGCCAAAGGACTCGCTGCTGAATGGTTTCTTGCAGGAAACGCAAAAACAGATCCAGCAGAAATTCGGTGACAGTCACGATAAATTACTTCTACCCATTGCAAGAACGGGTGAACGTTTATTTTCAAATCTGGGATGGCCCGCTGACACGCTGGTCGTGATCTATTCTTGCCGCAAATACCTGGATACTCGCGTGGCGGCCATCCGCACGACTTGGGTGCAGGATCTTAAGGCGCGTGGCATTCCCTACGTGGTGCTGGTCGGCGATGGCGACGATACCCTCCAGGACGATGTGTTGGCACTCGATGTTTCTGATCGTTACGAGGATTTGCCGAAGAAGACTCTCAAGCTGTTCGATTGGGTTTATCGCCATACCGGCGCCCAGTTCGTCCTGAAGATCGATGACGATTGCTACCTGGATGTAGACCGCTATTTCGACAGCCTTAGCTACCGCAAGTATCCCTATTACGGGCGCATCCTCCGTCGCAAGGAAGGCGACATGGATCGCCTCTGGCACCAGCCAAAGTCCCATGGTGAGCATAGCAAGAAGGCCATCGACAAGTCACCGGAGCCTTCCATTTATGCCGATGGAGGCGGTGCTTATTGCCTGTCACGCCTGGCGATGCGCAAGCTCCTGGAGATGGAGAAAAGCGATGCGGGAAAACGCCTGATGGCCTGCTCCTTCATGGAGGACAAACTGGTGGGTGATCTGCTATTCCTGGCCGGCATCCAGCCTTCAGACGAGGATTACGAATCTTTCCAGCGACGCCGCACCTTCGG
>CAZLOC010000301.1:3688-5026 GCA_964560935.1 uncultured Anaerolineaceae bacterium
CTTTATTACTCCATCAACGTGGACTCCAGATTCGTGGGAGAACACTTTCTTTCCTTGTGCCGTCACGCCCACCAAGGTGGTCCACCTCGACACAGAGAAGGACCTTGCGTGGACCCGGGGAAACGCCAAGGGGTCCGAATTATGGCCAAGGAAACTGTGGCCCACCTGCTGGAAACCGGCAGTTGTCACCAACAGTAACCAGCTTGAACTGCTGACAGACCTCGCGAAGTCCGAAATCTTGTTACGGCATGAACTGATCGTCGTGACAGTAGTGCGAAACGAAATGACCATGCTGCCGCATTTTCTCGCCCACTATCGGACGCTCGGGGTCGAATGCTTCATATTCGTCGACAACTGTTCGGATGACGGCAGCCGGGAATATCTGCATGGGCAGCCGGATGTAGTGCTTTATTCCGCCGACACTGAATACAAGCGATCGCATTACGGTGTGGCCTGGCAGCAAGCCGTGATGGGCAATCTGTGCCTCAACAAGTGGGTGCTGCTCGCCGATGCCGATGAACTGCTTGTCTACCAGGATTGTGAGAAACGAACACTCGCCGCCCTGGTTGCAGAGGTGGAAGCGGAAGGTGCCGATGCCGTCCGGGTCGACATGGTCGACATGTATCCTCTGGGCGACTTGGGTGAAGCCGATTTCACCCGGCAATCTCCCTTCGAGGCGGCGCCCTGGTTCGACAAACCGCCCATTACCCCCTGGCGCCTTGGCAGCGGCTGGTATAGCAATGGCACGGGATTCGTCAGCCATCTACGCCATCGTTTGTTGCCGAATGCAGTGCCGCATGACTTCGTTTCCCAGAAGTTTGCGCTAATTCGTTACAGGCCCTGGGTTAGGGTGTCACAAGGGGTGCATTACGCGGCCAATCTGATCGTCTCATCGCGAGCCTGCTGGTTTGCCCATTTTAAGTATCACGCTGGATTCAAGGACAAAGTGATGACAGAAATTCATCGCGGTCAGCATTTCAACAGCGCTGCAGAGTATCGACGCTATGCTGCCATGCTGGCTGAGGGGAAAGGCGGGTTTGGCAAGGAAGGCATTTCCCAGAAGTACCAGTGCAGTGCGAGTTTCGGTAATCTTGAATAGTCGAGTCAGGCAGACCTTTAAGCAATGACCATCTCTAGCCCAGTTCATCCCTTCATTATCTGGACCTTGCAACGCACCGGTGGGACCAATCTTGCCCAGCGACTGACCGAGCGTTCAGGTCTGCCCGGGACTCAGCATGAGCCTTTCAACCAAGGGCGAATTTTCGGACATATCACAGAGCAATGGATCAAGGACAATAATGCTGAGCAGCTGGACCGTGCGGTCAGAGAAGTTTGTGA
>CAZLOC010000302.1:0-5011 GCA_964560935.1 uncultured Anaerolineaceae bacterium
CGTCCAGCGCGCGCTGACGGTTGGCGTCGGGGTCCCAGTCGGCGCCGAGCAGGGACTGGAGTTCGGCTTCATTCTGCGGGAAGTAGAGCAGCATATAAAGGTTATTGAAGGGCTCCCACTCGGCTTCGAACTGCTCGTAGGAGATGGTCAAATCCGCACCGTGATAAGAATCCTGGATGGTGAAGGTTCCTGCCGCGTCGTCGTAGCCAGTCAGCAGCAGGTAATGAGCCGCCCACAGGTCGTCGGTGGGACCGAGGGCATCATTGGGGTCAAGACCGGTGACGCTCTCGACGATGACCGGGTAGCGCGCAGCCAGCAACTTTTTTAGCGTTGCCAGGTCGCCAGCCACGCGGTATTGGATGTCCAACCAGCCTGCAAAGTTACGCACGTAGTAGGCCATCTCCTCGGGGTTGACGTTGCGGTCTTGCAGCACAGGCTTGATCTGGGCGGCGATGTCGGCCTGGTTTCCCTCCCAGCCGTACAGGTGCAAGGCCATGGAGAGTGTAGCCGGGCCACAGTTGTTGGGGGTCTGTTGTTCGTACGGCGGGCTGGGCAGCGAGACCTGCGCGAGCAGCGGTATGCCGGTGCTGGTTGGCGTGACCGTCGGTTGCAGTGCGACAGCTTGTTTTGTGGCTGTGACCGCCGGCGTGACGGGTTGGGGAGTGACGGGCAGAGCCGTAGGCACAGGACCGGGCGGGTTGACGATGTTTTTGACATAAATGGTGAATTTTTCGTACCGCCAGGAAGCGGCGGATTTGACCGCCGGGATTTGTAAGCCGATAACCGCCAGCAGGAGCAGGCCTGCCAGCGCGATCAGTATGGTCTTTGTGCGGTTGGACATGCGGGGGAGTCTATCACGAGAAGATGAGTATGCGTTTAATCTTTTTTGGGAACGTGAGGATAACCACGCCCCCCTTTTCGAGGGCTTAGGCACGGAGTCACGAAGCCACTAACCTGTTGTTTTTGTGCCTTTGTGATTTCCTGCCTTTGTGGTGAGGAATTTTAGTCTACATTGTTTTTGCTGGCTTCCCACACCTTGACTTGCTCAAACAATCGACCCAGCGGCTTCAAATCTGCCACAGGGACGGCCAGATTTTTGGTGCGCGTTTTGTTGTACTGGAACACATGGCTGCCGGGTTGGATCAGGCTGCTTTTGCGGCGAAATTCTTCACGCGAGATGTAGCCGGTCAGGATGACCTCCATGCCATAGACCCAGATGTTGCCCCAGGTAAATGGGTCAACAAGATATGGTTCGCCTATGTAAGGGCTGTGGATGCCCACTCGCGCGCCGGGTAATTGATCTACGTGGATGGATGACAGCGAAAAAAAGTTCTCATTGACTTTGACTCTTGTGCGCGGGGGCAGTTCCACCCTGCGCGTCAAAAACTCGCGACCTTGAGCCTGTCCGCCGATTTCGACGGTCAGAGTCTGGTCTGATTCGGATTTGAGCGTCAGTGGGTTGATGGGTTGCCAGTTCACGGGTTTTGACCAGGCTTTGGGCATGGCGTGGATCAGGTAGGCGGGCTGGTCCGCGTCCAGCGCTCTCCCCAGGTCTTCCTGTGAAGCAGCGATGAGACCGGTCAGAAAGGCGAAGAGATACAGGTCATCATCGCGGTGGCCGTCGGCAACGTGCTGGTCGAGCGGGACCAGGGCCGGGGCTTTCAGGAGCAGCTCCGGGTGAGTCCGCAGCGAGCTGATCTGTTCCCGATGGGAGATGAGAAAGGACTTGATGTCGCAGCGATGGCCGCCAAGAGAGACGTCGTAGCGGTCAGGGTCGGTGAAGGGGGTGGCGCCCTTGACATCGTAGGGAATGTCCCGCTGGCTGAGATGGCGGCGGAAGGCCAGTTCGACGGCCACGCCTGCCACGATGCGCCGCAGGCGGTCGAAGGGCGAGCCGCCCATGCGGTCGTAGGTATAGGGCAGCGAGCGGATGGCGTAGGCGATGCCGCCCTCGCTCAGGTCGGGGGTGTAGGGGAGGTGGAGGAAGTCGAAGGGGGTGATCATTAGAAGTTTTTCACCGGAGATGAACAGGGATGAATGTTAACAATGTCATCGCGAACCCCGTTAGGGGTGAAGCGATCTCCTATCGTTGAGAGACTGTTTCGCTCCGCTCGCAGTGACATCATCATTTGTTTATCTCCGTTCACTTGCGCCCGTAAGGGTATCCCTGTTCAATTTTGCCACGGCAATTTGTCCAAATCTACATTGCCACCGGACAGAATAACGCCCACACGCAGGCCGCTCAGGTCGATTTTGCGCTCCCAGAGCAGAGCGACTGGCACGGCGGCGGAGGGTTCGATCACGATCTTGGCGCGCTCCCAGATGAATTTCATCGCTGCAATAATGCTTGCTTCGCTGACTGTGACGATCTGTTCCACGTCTTCCTGGATGATGGGGAAGGTCAGCGTGCCGAGCGAGGTGAGCAGGCCATCAGCAATTGTCTTTGGGTTTTCGGAAGGGAGAATGTGCCCGGCCTGCAGGGAGCGATAAGCATCGTCGGCCATTTCGGGTTCGCCCCCCAGCACGCGGACCCGGGGCGCGAGTCCCTTCGAGGCGATGGCCGTGCCGCTCAACAATCCACCCCCGCCGACCGGCGCGATGACTACGTCAAGATCGGGGACTTCTTCGAGCAGTTCCAACGCCGCAGTCCCCTGCCCGGCGATAACCCGGTAATCGTTGTAAGGATGTACTACCGTTGCGCCGGTCTCTTTTACGATCTGTTCCATCGTGGTTTCACGCGCCTGGAGGGTTGGTTGGCAAAAGGTGATCTGCCAACCATAGCCCGCCACTGCCGCTTTCTTGACCGCCGGGGCGTTCTCCGGCATGACGATGTAAGCCGGGATACCGCGTAGTCGCGCCGCCAGCGCCAGCGCCTGGGCGTGGTTGCCGGAGGAGTGGGTGGCCACACCGCGCGCGGCTTCCTCGTCTGTGAATGAGAAAACAGCATTACAAGCCCCGCGGAACTTGAAAGCACCCACCTTTTGCAGGTTTTCGCATTTCATGAACACCTGCGCGCTAACCTGTTGGTCGAGGCTGGCGCAGGTCAATACCGGGGTGCGGTGGGCGTAAGGCCGGATTCTTTCAGCGGCCTGGCGGATTTCGGGGAGGGTGGGGGTGGGCTTATTCATTCCTGAACTGCAAACAATAGTGATGGTTGAGTGCTGTAAAAAGGTATGCTATGTTGTGTTGATGCTGTTTCAAACATTGTAACTGGCACGCTGTTCCATAATCATACGCCGTTCCCGCTCGATCTCGGCGGCCAGTTCTTCTTCGCTGGGCAAAACCAGACGGTACTTGGATGCAAAGAGTTGTTCGCTGTCTCTTAGCACCGAATATTTCACCACTGTTTCATCTTGCGCCGAGCACAAAATTATGCCAATGGTTGGGTTGTCGTCATCACCACGTTTCAGATCATCGAACATACGCACGTACATATCCATTTGCCCGATATTCTGGTGTGTCAATTTTCCGGTCTTCAAGTCGATCAACACAAAACACTTGAGCAAGTAATTGTAAAATACCAAGTCAATGTAAAAATGGCTGGTCTCGGTGCTGACGCGAAACTGACGCCCAACAAATGAAAATCCTTTTCCCAATTCCAATAAAAACCGCTGCAAGTTGTTGATAATCGCCGTTTCCAATTCCCGTTCCGAAATATCAGGCGATTCAGGAACCTGCAAAAACTCAAGCACATACGGGTCTTTGATAAATTCGCCGGGATGTTGTTTTGTAAAATCGTGTGCATGTACGGCTGTTGTAATTTTATCTGGCGAAGCCAACAAACGCTCATAATAGAGCGAGTGGATGTTACGGTCCAATTCGCGGGTGCTCCAATTTTGTTCCGCCGCTTCCCGAATGTAGTATTCGCGAGCCTGTGAGTTATCCACACGCATGATCAGGCGGTAATGTGACCAACTCAATAGGCTACGCGCTGCGTAGCTTTTTGGAAAGTCAGGAAATGTCAGATAAAACTGCCTAAAATTTTTGAGATTGGCGACAGCAAACCCCTTGCCAAACTCGGCGCTCAGTTGTTTCGATAGCTCTTTAATCACAAAAGAGCCATACTCTGCCCTCCCTTTTCCCTTTTGCTCTTCTTCCACAATGCGCCTTCCGATTTTCCAGTAGGCTTCCACCATTGAAAAGTTGATGGCAGCATAGGCGTTTTGACGGGCCTGCGCCAGGATGCCGCGCACATCGTCAAATAATGTGGGTGCGATATCGCCAGAGTTCATAATTTACTCGTTCCTGAACTGCAAGCAATAATGATGAAAGGTATTGCTCACCCAGGCGCTGCCCAGTCCGTAGGGGGCCAGGCGCTGGTTGTCTTGCAGCCAGATTTTCTCGTCTTTGAGTGTGTAGGTCTTGCCGAGTTCGCGGCCAATGTCCCAGGCCAGGGGGTAGATCACCCCGCCCTTCTTGACGTTCTTGACGATGATCGTCAGGTAGGCTTTCTCCCGTAGTAAGGGTTTCAAGCCTTTATAGATGCCAACCAGTTTCTCCAGAAATGCTTCGTAATCGTGCAGGTTGCCCACATCGTTCGGGTCGTCGGAGTAGAAAACGTCCAATTCTTCCGCAGAGCGGCGCTTTTTCTGGGTCTCGGCGCCTTTGGCGTGCAGCATGTCCCAGTAGGGAGGCGAGGTGAGCACATAATCGATTGCAGGGAGGTCGAATTGGGTTGCATGACTGGCGTCACCATTTACGATTTCAGATTTCAGATTGACGATTGACGAGCCCAGCGACTGGCGTTCTTCGGCGATGATCTGTTGGGCAATTTCGGCGTATTTGGGATTGAGTTCGATGCCGTAGGAGTTGCGTCCCGCCCGTAGCGCCGCTACCAGCGCGGACCCGGTGCCTGCCATCGGGTCGAGGACGGTTTCCCCGCTTTTAGTGAAAAACTCGATGAAGTCCTGGGCCAGGGTCTCCGGAAATTTGGCGGGGTGCACGAGCACGCCCTTTTTGCGCGGCGGCGGGTTGTGGATGAACCAGGATTTCTGGAATTTGAGCCAGGATT
>CAZLOC010000303.1:0-4993 GCA_964560935.1 uncultured Anaerolineaceae bacterium
CTGGGTGGAAGAGTAAGTTTCCAAATTGCGACTTGAACGTACCGCTGCCCTCGTGCACCCACCAGGTCTCATAGGCCTGGGCGTTGCGGTAGAAATAGTCCATGCTCTTGGTGGCGCGCGCCACTCCCAGGATGACGTCATTGTTGCCCAGGAGCGGAACCCGCGCCGAAACGGGATCAGCTCCCGGCTTGGTTTGAGCCGTGGCAAGGGCCCGGTGACGGATGGGGCCGAAGTCTGTGTATTCCGGTTTGGCAGGACCCAGGTCATCCACTTCCTTCACGCGCGGTGGCAGGAAATGGTGATACAGGATGGACTGGATGGAAGAAAAGCCTTCCAGTCCCATGACTTCTTCGCGATAGAGTTTGCCATCCGGCTTTTTAAATTGGGTGTGACGTTTGTGGGGGATTTCTCCGAGTTTGTGATAGAAGGGCACGTTTACTCCTAAGGTGTGATCTGAAGGGTACCGATAAGTGTGTCGAGCTTTGCTAAAGACGGATCGAATGCGTCTTCTGGAAGGGCGTTGAGTTTGGCGATGATTTGGTCGTAGTAGGCCTGGAAATCTGTGTCAGGGTCCGAGTAGTCAGGGAAAGGAACGCCATCTGACGGTGCGGTTGCCTCCCAGCTTTCAGCCAGGATCGATGCGCTCACGGGAAGGATGGCAATGATGTAATACTGCCCCTCGCTGGTCAGACCCTGGAAATGGTAGAACAGTTCGTGATTATTGACCTGCGCGAAACTTTGCGCATACTGGGTCAACATGCGCACGCCCGAGCCGTTTTGGAACTGGACGATCTGCTCCTGCGCTACAAAGACCGCTCCCGCATTGAAGAACGGGATGCCTGGCATCTGGCTCTCAGCGGATAGCTGACCTGGGTTGGCAAGGATATTTTGCAGCAAGAGGATATTGCCTGCTGCGCCCGGGGATAACCCCGCAAATGCTGATGCGGGGTAGACGTAAATCTTTGGTTCGTGGAACCTGTCTTGCAGGGCATAGCCATCGAAGGTCAATTCGACGTGACCGGGTGTGACACCCCAGAACGCAGAATCCTGATCGCCTGCGGGTGGGATTTGAACTCCCGTAGCGCCTGCTGCCACACCGGGTGGAATGGTTAATCTGACGTTGCCGAACTCCACTGGCGTGCCTGAGAAAGCGGGTGCAGGCTCGGTCGCCGGTTGTTCCACGGTGGGAAGCGCTTGCATGGTTTCAGCGACGACAGTCGACACGCTCACACTTGGCTCTCCGCTTTGAACGGGGGCATTAAAAAGGCTGCAAGCCAGTGAACTGGCCAGTACAACGCAAAAAAAGCTAAAGAGTTTCTTCATATTCACATTCTTCTCAGTGGAAATGGATGGCGAGCGCCTGTGGTCCCTGCTTTTTTGCTTCCTGGGAGGCCTGTTCAGATTCGGCTATCAAATCTTCCGCGGATATGCCCTGTCCGCCAGGGTGGGTGGAAATCCCGATATGAATGGTAAATTTGAACAGGTTTCCATCTGCAAAATTACGCGTACCTTTGAGCCGCGCGATCAAGCGACTGGCTGCAGCCTGTCCGCCGATTTCGTCTGTAGCTGGCATAAGGACCAGAAAGTCATTCCCATAGTGCGCAGGGATGTCAGAAACGCGCAGGCTGGAGTTCAAGATTCCAGCAAAGAGCTGTTTGACGTTTTCTGCAATTTCGGGTTTGGCTTCATCCAGGTTGAGGGTTATGTACAGCACTGTGACCGGGGTGGGGTACCGTTGCGCCCTGGAAAGTTCGTAATCGGCAAGCAGTGTAAATACCTCCCTAGTGTAAAGGCCAGTTTCGACGATTTTTTGTGGTTGTTGGTTCATTTCAAATCCTTTTTGCCCTCCCCGGGCCTAGTCCGAATGACCTGATGTAAGTCTTGCTGGATATATTTTACCAATTCATTTAATTCTACGTATATCGTATAACTTGGGTTGCTGGGCGCACTATCGTCTCATTATTTCTATTAAGATTTTTGAATTGTGTTTCGCAAAACACCGATTCCTTCAATTTCCAACTCGATGACATCCCCAGGTTCAAGCCAGGGGCCTTGGGCTTGGGTCAATTCCAGCAGGCAACCTGTGCCAACGGTGCCGGAGCCGATGACATCGCCCGGATACAACATCACGGATTCCGATGCACGCGCGATGATTTGACCGAAGGACCAGTAAATGTCACTAAAATTTCCCCGTGATAACGTTTTCCCGTTAACCCGCGCTTCCATCGCAGCGAAATAGACCCCGGGCTTGCCCGCCGTTTCATTGGCGAATTCCTCGGCTGTGGCGATGACCGGTCCCAGCGAGGAGGCAAAGTCCTTGCCCTTGGCGGGACCCAGCGCCACTTTCATCTCTTCGCGCTGCACGTCGCGAGCCGACCAGTCGTTGAAGATCGTGTAACCAAAAATATGTTTAGGTGCATCTTCGGCATTGATGTTGACACCCGCCTTGCCAATGATGGCTGCGATTTCAAGCTCATAATCTAGCGCTTCGGTGTAAGGCGGATATGGCACTTCCTCCTCCGGGCCGAAGATTGAGTTGGGATTGGTGAAGTAGAAGACCGGGAACTTGTACCAGTTTTCGGGTACTTCCCGTCCGCGGTTTTGGTTGGCGGTTTTCACGTGCTGCTCGAAGGCGTAGAAATCCCGCAGGGTGGGCGGGCGTGGGATGGGGGCATGCAGTCGCGCTTCGTTCAACGGGAGCAGGTTTTCGCGCGGCGTGTTGCGGACGGCATCCAGTCCTTTATCGCCAGCGTGGATCAAGTCCAGCATGGAATCAAACGGAAGGGACAGAATCCCGTCCTCTGTCAACAAACCGGGACGGGCGGGGGTGCCAGATGCGGAGTAGGTGACAAATTTCATGTTTTTTTGAACCCGATGTTTTTTACCCGGTCAGAGGCAACGGACAGTGCCTGGCCTGTGAAGGTGAGTTCAATCTCTTTCCCTTTGAAGGCGTTGGGGGCGATGGCTTGCAGGGACTCTCTCGGGGCAAACCGGTTGCGTTGCAGGAAGAGCTGGTCTTCTTGTACGCTAAGAACATATTCGGTGGCTAATTCTGTGCTGGTGTAGATGCCTGCATATTGACGCGCTTGCTCCGGCGTGATGGGCAAGGTTTCGGCGATTGCTTCGGGTTTTTCTTCTTCGTAAGATGGTATCGGCTTGCCCATGAATTCGGCTTCCAGGTAAATGTCCGCTACCCGGCGGGCCAGTTCTTCGGGCATCATGCTGGCCAGGTTGCACAGGCAAATGACCGAGAAGCGTTGCTCGGGGAAACGCAGCATTTCAGAGCGATAGCCCGCCCACGCGCCGCCGTGGCTGACGGATTTGAGCCCGCGATACTCTTCGACATTCAACCCGCCGGCATATGCGATGGTCTTGCCGTTGTTAAGCCTGCCCTGTGTGTGCAGCATTTCGAGCAGGTCAGGCTGGGCATTATTGAGCTGGTTGTGGTAAAAATTTTGATTCCACAGGAACAAGTCTTCGACGTTGGAATAGATGGGGCCATCCCCAAACCCACCACACAGGGAGAGTTTGTTTGTGAAGCCGCCGTTCTCGGATACCAGGTAACTCAATGCGCGGTTCGGAACGATGGGCCGGTAATCTTTGTTGAAAGTCGAGCAGCGCATCCCCAGCGGCGTGGAGATGTGTTCCTGGATCAGTTCGGTCAGGTGCCTGCCGGTCACGCGCTGGGCGATGATGCCGAGCAGGAAGTAGCCCGAATTGCTGTACAGGTATTCCTCGCCGGGTGGAAAGTTGAGTTCTTGCTGGCGCAGGATGAGGTCGAGCAGCGCCTCTTCGGAATAAAGATTCTCGTCGGGCAGCCCGGCGAGTTCCATCAAGGTGATGTAGTCGCGTAGCCCGCTGGTATGGTGGATAAGGTGGCGGATGGTGATCGCGTCTGCATAGGCGGGCATGGGTGGCAGGTAATTGCGTATGCTGTCGCCCAATGACAGGTATCCTTGGTTTGCAAGGATCGTAATAATGGTAGCGGTGAATTGTTTGCCGGTTGAGCCTATGTCGAACAAGGATTCCGATGTGATGGGCACACCGCGTTCCAGGTCGGCCATACCGTAGCCGCGCTTGTAAACGATCTCACCGTCTTGAATGAGGGCCAGCGCGCAACCGGGGGTGGTTGGCTTATCCCATTCGGAGAAAATGGCGTCTACGCGTTCGGTGATTGGTGGCATGGAATTCCTTTGAGCGTTTCTCGCTGGACCGTTTTCCTGTTTGGCTGTTATTCATGATAACGGAAAAACGAAGAAACGGGGATACGAAATACCGCTTATAGGTTGCCGCGCCGTTCTTGCTCCAATTCTATCGACTCGAACAAGGCCTTGAAGTTGCCCTTGCCGAAACCGCGTGCGCCATGTCGCTGAATGATCTCTACGAACATGGTTGGGCGGTCCTGGATGGGTTTGGAGAAGATTTGCAGCAGATAACCTTCGTCATCGCAGTCGACCAGGATGCCAAGTTCGTGAATGGCTTTCAGGTCTTCTTTGATGGAGCCAACGCGGTCGGGGAGTATTTCGTAATAAGTATCGGGCACGCGCAGGAATTCGATGCCGCGCGCTTTCAATTCACTGACCGTTTTGATAATGTCACCGGTCGACATGGCCACATGCTGCACGCCGGGTGTGAGGTAGTAATCCAAATATTCTTCGATCTGGCTTTTGCGCTTGCCCTCGGCCGGTTCGTTGATGGGGAACTTGACGCGTCCATTGCCGTTGGACATTACCTTAGACATCAAGGCGGAATATTCGGTGGAGATGTCTTTGTCATCGAAGTGCAGCAACTGGCGGAAGCCCATCACCCGGTGGTAGAAGTTAACCCAGTGGTTCATCTTACCAAGCTGCACGTTTCCCACCATGTGGTCAATGGCGGCCAGACCGGTAGACTCAGCGGTTTTGTCTTCGATCGCACGGTAGGTGGGGGCAAATGGGCCGTTGTAATCGGAGCGGTCAACGAAAACGTGTTGAGTCTCTCCGTAAGTGTAGAT
>CAZLOC010000304.1:0-4981 GCA_964560935.1 uncultured Anaerolineaceae bacterium
GCCGATTCGCGCCTTTAGCGCAGCGACTCGCCTCATTCCTCGCGGATCGTAGCGAGCCACTCCACGTCCATTATCGCGTCAACGCAGGGTACATTCCCCTCAAGCATTGGACTCACGACCCGGCTGTCGGCGGCGGACGCATCATTGGCGAAGGTTGCCATTTCGTGGACTTCATCACCTTCCTTGTTGGAGCGGTCCCGATTTCTGTCACTGCTCATGCCTTGCCGGATAACGGCAAGTACCGCGAAGACAATGTTTCGATGGCCTTTACCTTCCCGGATGGCTCCCTTGGAGTGGTGGACTACCTTGCCAACGGTGATAAATCCTTGCCCAAGGAACGCGTGGAAGTCTTTTGTGGTGGGCGTGTGGCTGTGCTGGATGACTTCCGTGCCTTGGAAATGGTTCACAATGGCCGGTGCAAGAAAATCAAAGGCGCGCGGGATAAGGGTTGGGATGCTGAGTGGCAGTCCTTTGAGCGCGCCATCCGGGAGGGGGGTGAACCACCGATTCCCTACGACCAATTGATTGGAGTGACAAGCGCTACGTTTTCAGCGCTGGAGTCCCTGCGGAAGGATGGCAGTTCTGTCAATATTTGGGGATGGTGTGGGCGCTGAGTTGAGGTGTATAATGAAAGTGCAAAACAATAGTGCAAAAGGATTGACCTATGGGCGCTGTAAAAGAACGAATGAACCTGTATATCACCAAGACCCTCATGGACGAATTGCGCCGTGCCATTCCTGCTCGTGAGCGTACCAAGTTCGTGGAAGAAGTGTTGGCGCGCGAGCTACGCCGTAGAAGGCTCAAAGCGGCGATAAAAAAATCTGCGGGAGCATGGACGGATGAGAATCATCCCGAACTGATGACAGGCGAAGATATAGACCGTTGGATAGAAGAGCAGCGCAAACTGGGAAGCCGCGATTGGTCCATGGAGTGGGGGGAGGATGACTGATTGCATACTTGATACAGGAGTTTTGATCCGTCATCTGCGGGATTATGCTGACTATCCAGAATTGGTGGATCGCTTGACCGAGGATGGGGACATATTTATTTCGGCGATAACCCGCCTTGAAATTGTTCGCGGTATGCGGGAGCGGGAACAAGATGCCACATTCGAGTTGCTTGACTCCCTGGAAACAGCGGATGTTACCAGGTGGATTGCGGATCAAGCAGGGGAATTAATTCGTTTTTGGAAAACTTGTGGAATAACCCTTGGCGATGCAGACGCAGTAATTGCGGCTTCTGCCCTCCAACAAGGCCTGACCCTCGTTACCACCAACCCCAAACATTTCCCCATGCCCGAATTGACCATTTTACAGGCCGACGAGCAGGGAAATCTCAATCCGTACAAGGCGGCGTGACCAAGCCCGCACTTCGATAAGCTCGGCACATCATGTTCGTAGCAATGGAGTCTATAATGTTGAAAGGTAAAAAATTGCAGGTTGAACGTTAACTTGCAGCTTTCAACTTTCAACTTGAAACCATCATGGAATACATCCAATCCCTCCGCCAGCACATCGGCCACGCACCCATCCTCGTAGTCGGCGCGGCGGTTCTGATCGCAGATGACGAAAATCGCCTGCTGCTGATGAAACGCTCGGACAGCGGCTGTTGGGGTCCGCCTGGCGGCCTGGTAGAACCAGGCGAGGTCGTCGAAGAGGCTGCCAAGCGTGAAACTCTTGAAGAGACCGGTCTGCACGTCCACTCAATGGACTTTTTCGGCGTCTTCTCAGGGCCGGAGTTGTATTACAAGTATCCCAATGGGGATGAAGTTTATAATGTCACGATTGTGTATCTCAGCCGAGACGTAACCGGCAAAATCTCCCTGAACCATGAGCATACAGAATGGCGCTGGTTTGCTCCAGCCGATATCCCTGATGATCTTAGTCCGCCGATCAAACCAGTGATTGAAGAATTTATCAAGGCGTGTACCCCATAAAGAAACCCTGAGGAAGCATGACTATCAAACCCTGGAAAGTGCTTGAGACAACTTATCTGCGAAAAAAAGTGCGCATTGACAAATGTGAACTTTCCAATGGTCAGACTCTTGAACCACTTATACTGGAGTACGGGACTTGGGTCACTGTTTTTGCGCTTACAAAAGACCAGGAAGTAGTATTGATCAGGCAGTATCGTCATGGAGTACAACAGGTTCTTTGGGAATTTCCAGGCGGTGTTGTAGATGATGGTGAAGAAACCTTGGAAGCTGCAAAGCGCGAGTTGTTGGAAGAAACGGGATATACAAGTGATCAGTTTATCGAAATTGGGAAGATATTCCCCAACTCGGTCAGTTTCACGAATAGAGCGTATTTCTTTTTGGCTCTCGATGTTGAAAAGGTGGCTGATCAGAATCTTGATGAGACAGAAGAAATCGAAGTATTTTTGAAATCACTTGATAAGACCATAGACATGGCGAAACGAGGGGAATTGGAACAAGCTATACACATAACTGTTTTGTTCTACGCTCTCGCATATTTGGGGCGTATTGTCTAGATGTCATTTTCAAAGGTTTTTCTCACTTTCAAAGCTCTACGCCAGTTGGGACTCACCCAGGTGGCGCTGTATGCGCTCTACAAGGTTGGCTTAAAAACGGGGCATTATAGGAGAGCAGAGATTAGAGGAATAGAGACTAGTCATCCACTATCTACTCATCTATTCTCTCTCCCTGACCACACCCAACTTGCCCAAACCCTCGGCGAAGATGGTCAATGCGCCCTGCTCGCCGAAGCGGACGAGATCGTGGCGGGGGTATTCCGCATGTTTGGCGGCGAGCCTGTCCCGCTGCATTTGACTGGCCACTGGCCACTGGCGCACTGGACACTTTTTGAAAGCGGCAAAATCAAACTCGAAGGCGACATCAAATATATATGGGAACCCGCTCGCTTCGGCTGGGCTTTCGTCCTCGGTCGCGCTTACCACCTGACCCGGAACGAAACCTACGCCGAAGCCTTCTGGGAATATTTTGAGCGATTCACAGACGCCAATCCCCCCAACCTGGGCCCGCACTGGATGAACGGTCAGGAAGTCGCTATCCGGTTGATGGCGCTTGTTTGGGCCGGTCAGGTTTTCGAAGCGGCAGCAGCTTCGAGCATAGAAAGACGCGCGCACCTCGCGCAGTCCGTCGCCGCACACGCTGCCCGCATCCCGTCCACGCTCGTTTACGCCCGTGCGCAGAACAACAATCACCTCGTCACCGAGGCCGCCGGGCTCTATACCGCCGGTCGCGCGCTCGACAATCCACATTGGTGCGCGCTTGGCTGGCGCTGGCTCAACTGGGCCTTCCGTCGCCAGATCAGCGGCTATGGCGAGTACATTCAACACAGCACCAACTATCATCGCGTGATGCTGCAAGCGGCGTTGTGGGTGGATGCGATCCGGGATGTGGACTGGCCGTCCCTGACGTTGCAGTCTCTGGGACGGGCGACTCACTGGCTGTTTTCGATGCTCGACCCCGCTTCGGGCCGGACCCCGAACTTGGGCGCCAATGACGGGGCCTTGATCCTGCCCCTGGTTGTGACTCCGTTCGACGATTTCCGCCCGACGGTTCAAGCCGCGGCGCGGGCCTTTCTGCGCTTCCAAATGCCCGGCGGCGCCTGGGACGAGATGGCCTTATGGTTGGGGCTGGACGCGCACGAGAAGGCTTACGAGCCTAGCCTGTATCTTGCTGACAACCCTCGTGGACCTGAATCTTGGGCTTATTTGCGGGCGTCCACCTTCCCTTCGCGCCTCGGCCACATGGACCAGTTGCACCTCGACCTGTGGTGGTGCGGCCTGAACGTCGCCCAGGATGCAGGCACGTATCTCTACAACGCCGGCTCGCCCTGGGACAACCCGCTCGTGACGGGGCGCATCCACAACACCGTGACGGTGGATGGCCGCGACCAGATGACGTGCGGTGGTCGCTTTATGACGCTGGACTGGTTCCCGGCCTACTCGAAGGGCGTAGTCGCCACCGACGAATCCGTATTGGGTCAGGTGATGGCCTATCATAAAGGCTATCACGGCGTGCGCCACGAACGGACCGTAACGGTCTATGCTGATGAGCGTTGGGTGGTGGAAGATATGCTCATTTCGAAGAAGCCACACACCTACCGATTACATTGGTTGTTGCCGGATTGGGAGCGGGAGGTAGAGAGTAGAGATTGGAGAGTGGAGATCAGGCTAAAATCTCCACTGGGTAGGGTTATTCTTGTTTTGCAAACTGAGCCGCATTTCTCTAGTCTCTATTCTCTAATCTCTATTGTTCGAGCAGGAGAAGTAGTTTACGGTACGCGCGATGTCCAACCCTTCGAAGGCTGGGTTTCTCCAACTTATGGAGAGAAAATCCCGGCGCTTTCGCTGGCTTTCGAAGTACAATCTGAGCAAACAACACAATTCACAACGGAGTTCATTTTTCCTCATGAGAGTTAGGGCAGGTGTTATCTTGATCGAAGATGGCAAAGTTGCGCTGATCGAGCGCCATCGTGCGGGCAAGCATTATTATGTTTTCCCCGGCGGCGGTATGGATGAGGGCGAAACGCCCGAGCAAGCTGCCATCCGCGAGATGGAAGAAGAGACCGGACTGCGTGTAACTATCAAGCGCAAGGTTGCTGAAATTCATTTCGATTTGAGCATCCAGCACTATTTTCTGGTCGAGAAGATTGGCGGCGAGTTTGGCAGTGGCACGGGCGAAGAATTCACTGATGCTGACCCCGATAACCCGGCCGAAGGTATTTATATCCCCATCTGGATGCCGTTGGTGGAATTGGCGGAACACGAAAACGTGTACCCCGCCGATGTAGCGGAGTTGGTTGCTAAGTCTGTCAATGTTGGTTGGCCGGACGAGCCGATCCTGGTGGTGGAACACCCGAAGTAGACCATAGACGATGGACCGTAGACCATTGCTAATCTCTATCGTCCGTCGTCTGCTGTCCATCGTCTGATATGCACATCCTCATTATTCACCAGGCCTTTGCTTCCCTTAACGAACCCGGCGGGACGCGTC
>CAZLOC010000305.1:0-4977 GCA_964560935.1 uncultured Anaerolineaceae bacterium
TTCATATCTGTATGCTTGAAGGTTTCGCCCGAAGGAAAGAGTATTTCAACAGGCATATAGGTAACCGGGTTAGACGGGCCATTCGGGTTCTCGGAAACCAACACGGAGAACTCACGCCCTTCGATAAATTCCTCGACCAGTGCTCCACCAAATTCATGCACCATACGATCTACCTGGGTTTCAAGCTGCTCTACGCAACTGACGCGGGATTCTTTGATCAAGCCAATGCTCCCATAGCTATTTGGGTGTTTGACGATCATCGGGTAATGCAAACCGTCCATCCCAAATTTGAATGCCCCCGGGCTTTTAAAAGTTAGGCCGCGCGGCGCACGGATGCCAAATTTCTGGCACACCTCTTTCATTTGCTCGCGAGTCGGTTCATAGAAATGGGAAGCCGCACCGGTAAAGGGTAAGTTCAAGGCTTCCAATGCCAGCACCACATCCAAACCTGGGCGATTTTCATCCGCGGCGCCATCGCACATGTTCAGATAAATATCAAACCCTCGCGAGACGAGGGTTGTTAATTCTTCCTTCACGTGCGGGTGGTGTAAATCATGCAATTCCCACTCATGATCCTGCAAATAATAGGAAGGGTCAAACGGGTCATCCCATTCCGGGTCACTCAGAACGCAAACTTTCATGTTACCTCATCAATACAAAACTGATTATTTATTGCAGTGCGCTATTATATGTTTATTATCAAATAATGGAAGGGAATAGATGGTACCAAATTAGTACCAATTTTTGAAGCAAAAGAAATGTATTTCCCCTTAATCTATCCTTCTTACCTCTTACGTTTTACATCCGCCACCATTCCTGCAAATCTTCTTGCGTACAACGGCGCGTCCAGCGGCCAGCGGGATGTGACCAGATTCCTGTCCTGCACGATGAACGGCCAGACCATCAAAGGCCCATTCTTGAAATTTTTTGGATTCTTGAGAACACCACGTACTTCATCGGCTACGTAATACTCGTAAGTACGATAACGCCGACCCAGCAGCCAGAAGGTCAGGGCATAGCCTGAAAACTCCAGGTCTTTAGTCAATGCGGTGACTTTGTAATCCCACAGCACACTCTTGCCCGTATCGGGATCAATCGCCCGCGCTAATACCAACATACCGTGACAGATCGAGCCGATCACCTTACCCTGCCTGAAAAATTCGACCATCTTCTGCTGGAGCACCTCGTTTTCCAGGTATTGCTTCATCCCTGGCGCGTGACCGCCCGTCAGCGAGACAGCCTCGAAATCGTCCACGTTGATGTCGGCGTATTTGATTGGCTGCTGGAATTCAGGCGTAGAGATCATCAGCCTGTAATAGGACAAGGCTCTAGGTCCAGCCCCGAGCGGGCCCAGGATCGGCCCTTTGAGCAGGCGCGGGTCGCAGGCAGCCACATCCCCGTTCTCGGTGGCAAAGGTCACTCTCCAGCCGCGCTCCATACACACCTTCCATGGAAAAGCCGACTCAGAAGGATCAAAATCGTGATCGGGTAGAGGGATCAGAATATTTGGCTGGCCCATATTGTCTCCGAAATTTGTGTGATTTTTATGAAGTTGCCTGTATAATATCAAAGATTATAGTCCATAGCGCAATCCAGTTCCCAACCCGCGAGCAGCGGCGTCATTTCCAAGATGATATTCAACAACGAACGATACCAAGCGCTACGAGATATTTTCCGGGGCAGGCGCCTGCCGCTGGCCTTCGTGGATTTGGACGCCTTCGACGCCAACGTAGCCTATGCCGCCGAAAAAGCGCGCGCCACGGGCAAGACCATTCGGCTGGGTAGCAAGTCCATTCGTTGCGAGCCGCTCATGCGGCGGATTTTGGAATACGGCGACATCTACCGGGGATTTTTGACTTACACCGTCGAAGAGACAAAATTTCTAGCGGACAAAGGTCACGACGATTTCATCGTCGCATATCCGACTGTCCAACCCTCCGACATCGAACTTCTCATCCGTCTCGCGCGGGACGGGAAGTCTGCTGCCGTTATGGTCGATTCCATCCAGCACCTGACGGTTCTCTCCACCGCGGGCGAGCAAGCGGGCGTGACCCTTTCAGCCTGCCTCGAATTGGACCTGGCCTACCATCCGCTCGGTACGGACAGGGTCCATCTTGGCCTGCGCCGCAGCCCGGTCCGCACCCCGGAGCAAGCGCTCGACCTGGCCCGTCAGGCGCAGGCGCTCAAAGGCGTGCGGATCGATTGTTTAATGGGCTATGAGGGACACATTGCAGGTGTCAACGACGATATGCCTGGACAGGCGCTTAATAATTTCATCATGCGCACACTGAAGAATATGTCGGTGAAGGAATTGACCTCGAGACGGGGAGCAGTTGTCCGGTCCCTGAAAGAGGCGGGGACGGAGTTGAGACTGGTCAACGGCGGTGGGTCAGGCAGTCTGGTTTCCACGCTGGCGGACGAATCCGTCACCGAAGTCACGGTGGGATCGGGGTTTTACGCGTCAGGCCTGTTCCATCATTTCAAGGAAGTTCGCTACCAGCCGTCCGCATTTTTTGCCACCCAGGTGGTGCGTGTGCCGAAGGAGGGCATGGTTACTTGCCAGGGTGGCGGATACATCGCTTCAGGTCCGACCGAAGCAAGCAAAGCGCCGCTGCCCGTGATGCCCGTAGGGATGAGTTACCTGCCGCTGGAGGGCGCAGGCGAAGTACAGACCCCACTGCAACTGGCGGATGGCACGCCCGAAATTGCGCTGGGCGACCCAGTCTTTTTCCAGCACGCGAAGGCAGGTGAGTTGTGCGAACGGTTCAGTGAGTTGTATTTATTGCAGGGCGGGAGGATTGTGGATACAGTGAAGACGTATCGTGGAGAAGGAATGAATTTTCTTTAAATCGCCCTGAGCGGAGCGACCAACGGAAGCGTAGTCGAAGGGCGCTTCGACTACGGGCTACGCCCTCCGCTCAACGAGAAAATTGCGCCAAAGGAGAATGCCAATGAAGAGAACACTCAAGCACATCAGTTATTCGATGGGGAATTTCGCCAACACCATCGCCTACCAGGTGTTCGGCAACCGTATCCAGTTCTATTATGTAGACATTTTAGGGTTGAGTGGCGCGACCGCGGGCATCATCTGGACCATTTACGGCCTGTGGAACGCCATCAACGACCCGTTGATGGGCCAGGTCTCCGACCGCACGCGCTCACGTTTCGGGCGGCGCGTGCCCTATGTGGCTTTCGGAGCGATCCCGCTCGGCCTGTCCTTCTTCTTCTTATGGACGCCTCCCGATAAGAGTCCTTTCGTACTGGCTGCCTATTTCTTTGCGATGCTTTTCATCTTCGACACGCTCTACAGCCTGACCATCATAGCGTACAATGCGCTCTTCCCCGAAGTGGCGCCGACCAATCGTGATCGGGTAGACCTCTCAGCCACGCGTGAGATCCTGGCAACCGTAGCGCTTTTGATTTCTTATATTGCGGCTCCCATCATCGCTGAGGAAGTTGGATATATCGTCATGGGCGCCATCATGGGCGGGCTGATTGCCCTGGGCTATTTGATCGCCATGATTGGTGTGAAGGAACGCCCCATTGATGAAGCAAAGGAAGAATCACTCAGCCTGGGCCGCTCACTTCGGATCGTTCTCCAAAGCATCCCCTTCCGCTGGTTCCTGGGTGCAAACATCTCAAAAGAGTATGTTTGGCTGTTGTTGGGCGCGATGCTGCCCTTCTGGAGAAAATACGCGCTCGGCATCCAGGGCGAGGTCAATGTCTTCGGCGCAACCCTGAGCGCTGGCGATTCAGAAGCCGTCCTGCTGGGCATCCCGCTGGTGATGGCCATCCCGGCCCTGCTCATCTGGAGCCCGATCGTCAAAAAGATTGGCTACCGCAAAACCTGGATCATCGCCTCGCTGACCTTTATCCCCGGCCTGCTAGCAATGACCTTCGCTAAGGACTTCAATTCCGGTCTGCTGGGAACCCTGTTGATCATTCCCGGTCTGGCTGGTTCCCTGATCATGCCCTTCCCGGTCATCTCAGAGGTGATCGACGATGATGCCAAAAAGGAACATGGCTACCGGCGCGAAGGCCTGTTCTTCGGCATGAACGGCGGCATCGTTAAACTGGCCTTCTCAGCACAGGGCATCTTGTTCGCCATTGTTACGGGCGTCACCGGCTTTGCCGCGGGCAGCGCAGTACAGACCGATGCGGCTGTATGGGGCATCCGCTTCTTGATCGGTGTCACCCCCATCATCGCTACCCTGGTGACGGCCTTCTGCATGTGGAAGTACCCCCTGGGACGTGACTTCAAGTCCGAATAAATCCAAAGGATGAAAAATGAACGAGGAAACCAAGCTTACCTGGCTCAAGCGTGTGCTTATCTTCAAAATGCTCGTTGTCCTGATGATGTGGGGATTGCCCACCTGGATCGCGCCTGAATCGGTGCTCAAACTCTTCGGAGAAACCCTGCCCGATCCGCCCTTCTACATGCGCATCTTCGGTGCCACGCAGATCGGCCTGGTCTTCCTGTATTGGCTGGCTTACCGGAACCCGGTCAAAAACCGCGACATGATCCGCTATGCGGTAGTGGATAACACCGTCGCCTTCCTGACCATGATGGGCTACGCCTTTACCGTCGGCATCACCAATCCCACTGTGTGGGTTTCGGCCGTGCTGGTGCTGTTCTTTGCAATTGCGTTCTATGTGTTGACGCCGAAAGCAACCTGAATTACCAGACCCTAAGGGACTCTTAGTCCCTTAGGGTCTTTATACAACATGCTAGAAAAAGCCCTCACCTACGCCCGCGCCAACCGCCAGTCGCACCTGTCTCAACTGCAAGACTGGCTGCGCATCCCCAGCGTTTCCACCCTGCCTGAGCACAAAGACGATGTCCGCCGGGCAGCCCAATTTGCTGCCGATAAATTATCCTGGATGGGCTTTCTGCGCGTGGATATCGACGACACGCCCGGCCACCCCATCGTCTGCGCCGAACACAGCGGCCTCCCCGCCCCGACCCTGCTCATCTAC
>CAZLOC010000306.1:0-4951 GCA_964560935.1 uncultured Anaerolineaceae bacterium
CCGCGCTTCGATGTCGACCGGATGCCGGATGGCCGTAAAACCAGGTTCGGCACGCTGATGCGCAATCTGGAGGCCGAGCAGGCGGCGCTCGAGGCCGGATTGGCGCCCGGTCAGGTACGAAAGGGGCTGCGCATGTTGTCGGATGCGATTACATCCTTCGAGGATTTCATCGAAAGCCTGGGGCATGACATGTATTTCGTCGAACCCCTGTATTACCACAACGCCGTCATCTTCGAGCGTTACGGGCTGGCCTACCAGATGGGCCGCCGCCGGATGGAAGCCTATCACGCCGGGTTTTCGGAAGGAGGCGAATACGCAGCCCTCTTAAACGGAAGCAGTCCCTTCCGCAGGCCCGAAGCGATGAACAGCATCCGTTTGCGCTCGTGGGCCATCCATGATGGCATCCTGGGCGAACCGTTCACCAATGTGACCATGTACAAGCGCGTGGGAAAATCAGCCGGGGTTAACACCACACCCGGGTGTAATTGGTAACCAAACGAAAAAGACTGCCATTGGGCAGTCTTTTTGAATCAAATCTCTGGCAAACTGTTCAGCTACAAGGTTCAAACATTTTAAGAATCGCGCAACTCCTGAAGTTCTGCACGCGAGTATATCCAATACCCGGGGTCAGGTTTTTTCTGGACAAGCGTCCGGGCAAAATTTATATCGTCCAGAATCTCCTGAACACTCTCATAACCATCGTCGCAACTCAAGACACCTACTTGCGCTCGCAAACCGTTCCCAAGTTCATGCTGTTTCAAGAAGTCGTTCAATCCTTTCCCCACTCGATCCGCAATCGCGGTAGGGACGCCATCTCCGTGGAACTCCTCAAATAAAGTCAGGAAATAACCATCTCCCGACCATGCCATCGTATCTGTTGGACGTAAAATACTTTTAAACCTGTCGGCCATCTTACTCAATAAGGCATTCATGACTTCGGCGTCCAATTTTTGTCGTGCTTCAGCATAAGGATGCAGGTCCGCAAACAAGACTCCAAAGCTTTCCAGTTCCATCCGCCTGACACGCTCCAGCGCGAACACCAGTCGCACCGAGAAAAAGGATAAGGTATGCAGGTGAGTCACTTCATCGTAAGGTGAATCCTGCATCGCATCTTTCGTGGCTCGCAACTTCTGGATCAAATTACTCAGGTCGTGTATGTCAACTGGCTTGAGCAGAAACAGATCGGGCTTGACCGGCAGACTATTTGCAAAATAAGCATAGGCGGTTATGACTACCACAGGGATGTTCTTCATCCTTTCGTCAGCGCGCATCCGTTTCAGGATTTCTATTCCGGACATATTGGGCAACTGCAGGTCCAGCAAAACAACGTCCGGAGTCACAGAGGCAAGGCGATCCATAGCCTCCTTCCCATCCAAAATACTCTCAGACGCGTATCCAGCCATATCAAGGACATGCCGAAAAAGAGCCGAAACATCCCGGTCATCCTCGATGAGTAAAGCAAACGGTCTCTCCATAAATATCTCCCTCACGCCCTAACAAAAATGTAAACTGCCTGTGCTTGATTATACAACGTCTTTACAGCAACAATATATTAAACACATTGTTGTCAGGGTTTTACTGCTTCTTGTATAAATTTCCGAACTTACTTGTTCCGTATGGCTCAAAATCAACGAGAATTTGGTTCAGATATTTACGCGGTACTCTGTAACAAAATCCAGAATGATACCGCCCTGCCTGCACACATGAAGGAGCGTTCTCCCTGGCACCGCCCGCCACCGTTCGTGCCGCAAGCCCTGGCCTGAGCCAGGACGAAGGCACGCCGGTGCGAGACGGCAGGGCAGGTGTGGAACCTTGGCGGTTAATTCCGATAATGCCTAATTGGCAGTTCTCCCGATGGTTTTTCCTGTTATGCTGCGATTATGAAATTGATTGAGATGGAAGCAGATTGATCTGTCGGAATTCTTATACCCTACACTTACGCAAAATCATCGGCAAATCAAAATGGGATACTGAAACCTGCGAAGTAAATAATTTACCAGGCTGCCAATAATCACTTCTTTCAAAGCAGTCCCACTGTACCCCCCCATCAAGATCAGGTTAATGTCGCGTTCCTGGCTGACTTCCAAAAAAGTGTCCATTGGCCCCTCCGTAAGAACATAATCAGCCTCGATTTCGTGCAATTCGAGGTAGGCGCGAGCGTAATCCTGTACGGAGGATGAGTTGTTGCCATTCCCGCTAAGCGTCAGCACCGTGAGACTGGTTTTCCAGAGTTCCGCCACATAAGCGGCTACAAAAAGGGCTTCCTTCGATTTTACGCTCCCATCGAATGCCAGTAAGGCCCTATCCATCGGGCTGGTCCTGCCAGATACGGTCAGAATAGGACGGGCGGAGTGCCAAATGATCGAGCGCAGGCCGGAATTAAGGCTGGACAGGCCAGGCTCCGGTGGATGTGATACGTTGAGTACGAGCAGATCGGCCAACAATGCCCGTTTACATACTTGACCAGACACTATCCCGCTTTCAATAGTCAGGTTGCCCTGTAGGTTAACTTCCTGGCAACGCTTGTTGAACCGTGTCTGGATCGCAAGCGCTTCTGCGCCTTTTAAACTCGATTTTGGTGGCACGATATGGATCCCTTGCAGGTTTGCCGTTTCCTTTTGCGCAACCAGGATAGCCTGCTCAAGCGCTTGCCACCCCTCTGTGGATCCACTCACAGACACAAGAACGTCCATAAACAGGCGGTCCGTATAGCGGTCAAACATCTTTGCGGTGCGCCAGGTCCCCGGAGCAGATTCTTCGTCATCGGCACGGGGGTTCGCTTCCGCCGCCAGGTTCGCTATGGCAATATCAGGTCGAATCGACCAACCCAGTTCGCTCTCCAGTGCAGCGCGGTGTTCAGATACCCACAAATAAAGATCCGTTTCAGTGCGGTCAGGGAACCAACGCAACATGCCGCGTTCACGAAGGGGTTCTATAAAGGGAAGGTAGATTGCATCGTACCAATGCGCAACAGCTTCTGAATAAGGGATGTCGCGTTTAAAGTCCAAGCCCATAAAGTAACGGTGAACTTCAATGTGTTCTAATAATTTTGCATATTGACCTGGAACAGTAACACTCAAATCCACATTGGGGAACAGGTTCTTGATCTCAGTTTTTTCAAGAAACTCAACATACTCGGCTTTGATGATCAGGTCATCTGGTTGTAAATCGGGCGTAATGGGAATATCCGTTCTGACTTCGATTACATGAGCCTCAATGAACTCGAATCCCTCCTGCCGGGCAATCGAAACGCGGTGATTGCCATCCAATACAAAATAAGCGTCCCCAACTTTGTAAACTTCAATGGGCGGCATCCCTGCTCCTACAGGATCTTCTATAGCCGCTTTTACCCGCGCCCAGCGTTCCTGGTCTTCAGGCCTGAGAGGTAAAAAAGTACGGGTGAAATCAGTGTAACGACCTACACTGCCGACAATCGCTTTGACTGGGATCTCACGGACACCACGATCAGCACGAGCTCGAAGTTTTAACTTCTGTGCGATTTCATCATAAGATAATAATTCGTTTGGCTTGCCAGTCAGCCGCGCAAGCGCTTCCTGCAGGGATGCTTTAAGGCGGGCCTCATTGAAATCTTGCAGAGCAGATTGGTAGTTTATTTTGTTGATCGGCATACTTTAATGATACAACCAAATTGACACTTTAACTGCTTCTTGCATAAATTTCTGAACCCACTTGTTTCATGCGGCTCGAAATTAACGAGAATTTTGTTCAGATATTTACGCAGTACTCTGTAATTCAACGGCAGGCTATTTTCTGATCAAAAGCTGGTGCGTGGCACGCATACAAGCATCCATCACGACTTGCAAGCCTGCCTCATGCGCCATCTGCGCCGCCTCCTCATTCACGATCCCTTCCTGCATCCAAACAACTTTCGCACCAATTTTGATCGCGCTCTCGACAACGGGCGGTACATCTTCAGGGCGGCGGAACACCTGCACTACGTCAATCTTCTCTGGAACAGATTCCAGGTCAGGATATGATTTTTCACCAAGAATCTCGTCTGCAGTTGGATTCACAGGGATGACGCGATAACCCTGGCTCTGCAAGTATGAGCCAACCACGTAACTCACTTTTTCCATATTGGAAGACAATCCCACACTGGCAATTGTCTTTGTGGACAATAAAATATCTTTCATCATTTCATTCTTATTCATATCCATTTTCTCCTTTAGTAGCTTGGCGGCCTTGCATTACCCATTACTCTTCTTCTCTGATTCGTTTTGGAAGAATAACCTTGAATTTTGTTTCGCCCGGTTTCGACTCAACCAGCAACAGACCATGGTGCCGGTTGACAACAATATCATGGGTAACGTGGAGACCCAGCCCAGTCCCCTGGCCGGGCGGCTTGGTCGTAAAGAACGGCTCATAGATTCTGGCTCGAATTTCTTTAGGGATGCCCGATCCGTTATCACCGATCTCGACCACGACTTGATCGCTTTCCTCGTACGTTCGCAAAGTGATCTCGCCTTTCCCCTTCATCGCGTCGACAGCATTATCGATGATATTCGTCCAAACCTGGTTCAGTTCGCTGGCATAGGCTTCGATGCGCGGCAGGTCCGGCGAATAGTCGCGCTTGATGGTCACACCCTGTTTCAATTTGTGCTGCATGATGATAAGCGTATTTTCCAACCCTTCGTGCACGTCCACTTCCAGTAACGGCGCCTGGTCGAGATATGTGTATGACTTCATCGCCCGCACGATCTGCGAGATTCGTTCGGTCGTATTCTGGATTTCATATAACTGCGTCACGATCATGCTGCCCGTTCCCAACCATTGAATGGCGGCATGGAAAAGCGGCTTGCCTCTCAATTCTCCTAGCGACTGGGTACTCCACCCGAAATTGACCATTGCGGGAGCAAGCTCCCAGGCGGATTCGATCCCGTTCGCATCCAACCAGGCCTGAAGTTGGTCCACCAGGTCGATCTTTTCCAAT
>CAZLOC010000307.1:0-4932 GCA_964560935.1 uncultured Anaerolineaceae bacterium
AGATGTCCCATGACAGGGATGCCCGCGCCGGTGATCGCACGGATGGCATCGATACGCTCACGCCCGCCTTCCAGCTTGACGGCGTCCGTGTCCCCCTGCTGTAGGAAACGCCCGGCATTGCGTACGGCTTCTTCCACCGAAACCTGATATGACATAAAAGGCATATCGCCAACCAGTAAAGCCATTTTTGCGCCACGCGCAACGGCGCGGCAGTGATGCAGCATTTCTTCCATAGTGACGGGCAGCGTGTTTTCGTAACCCAGCACCACCATGCCGAGCGAGTCACCGACCAAGATCGAATCGACCCCGGCCTGGTCCATCGCCAGCGCGGTGGGGTAATCGTAGGCGGTCAGCATGCTGATAGGTTCGCCGCGTCCCTTCTTTTCACGGAACGTGCGCGTGGTCACCTTCTTGCGTTGTGACACGTTAAAAATAGTTGGAGCAATGGTAGACATGGTACCCTCCATATAAGATAAGGTAGAGTCCGCTTTGGCTCTGCCCCCTGGTTAGAGCTGTTTGCGTTTTGGAATGGTGTGCGTCGCACCTTTTTTGGCGGATATAACCTCGAGGGTAGACTTTTCCGTTTGGCGGAATCATTCAGTCTGTCTGGTGCAACGCGCCCTCGGCTGTTGCTCGCCGTCGCGTTCCTTGCGGATACGCGCAGCATGCGCTACTCAATTATTACACAAAAGTATTTTTTCGCCTATAATAGATTTTAGTAATGGCAATGTCATTCTGAGCCCCGTAGGGGCGAAGAATCTCCAATTGCACGGGAGACCCTTCGGTCACTAAAAACGTTCCCTCAGGGTGACATTTGACTCGTATTTTGATACAGATTCAATTTCAAAACCTATCATCTTGTAAGGAGATACCATGCGAAAGATGTTTGGCTTCCTAATTGGCGTTTTTGTCGGCGCTCTGGTTGGCTCGACGATTGCCTTGCTGTTGGCCCCCGAATCGGGCGATGAACTGCGTGCAGAACTGCGCGAACGCGGACAGAACTTTGTAGGTGAAATCCGCCATGCCGCTGATTCGCGCCGCATCGAACTCAAGGATCGCCTGGATACCCTGCGCGCGCCTCGCGCATAGACTAGATCAAGAATTGCGGATTACTCTTTGATAGAACGACGACGCCTGTGACATGCAGGCGTTGTACTCTGCCCCTTCCTCAATGCGCTTCGCATTCAGACCTGCGGCTTGTTCCCGCAGGTTTTTGCTTTTCAGCGCCCTGACGATGGACTCCGCCAACCTGTGCGGGTCAGTAGCATCCGTCAGCAAGCCGTTTTCGCCGTCCGTGATCCATTCGTGGATGGATTCCAGATCGCCCGCTACGGGGAAGCATCCGCTGGCCATACCCTCCAGCAGGGTGTTAGGTGTGCCATCATGTACGCTGGGCGAGACCAGCACCGCCGCGCGGCGATACACATCCGCCATCCGGGCGTGTGGCATAGGAGCCAGTAATTCCACGGCATGGCCGATGCCGAGTTCCTCGATCCATTGGATAGCCTGCGATTCGCCTGCCATCGATGCGCACAGGAAGCGTGCTTCAGGGACTTCTTCTATCACCAGTGGGATGGCTTTGAAAAAAACGTCGTTACGCACGTAGGCGCGGAAGCCGCGCGGGTTGATGATCACCGCTTCTTCCACAGGTTTTTCAGGCGGGAAGAATACGTCAGTGCGAACCCCGCCGTTGCCGGGTGTGACCAGGGTCGGCCGCTTGACGGGAAAACCCCATTCATTTGCTAACCGAATGTCGCGCTGGCAGTCAGCGTGCAGGGCATCAACTACTTGCATGGTCCAACGGGTGTAGTGCCGCATCAACCACGTGGACGGGGCGTGCAAGGTAAAGTCGTTGCCCCAGGCTGAGATCAGCAGCGGGACACCCGTGTAGGCGTCCGCAGCCAGCATGCCTTCGTAGGGTATGCGCATGGCGTGGACTAGGTCGGGTTGCATATGCTCGATCACTGTCCGCAGTCTTCGCGCGGAGCGGGTGATGGTCAGAGGGCCAAGGTAATGCCGGATAGCGGTACGCAGGCCAAGCATCCGGGAAGAAGCGGGGCGAGATTCCGATGAGGCAGAAGTTCGTTTGGTCCCGCTGAAAGCCACGGGGGTGATGTCCACCCCTGCTAAATCCAATTCAGGTTGGCAGGCGAAGGTGGAGGCGAGATGGACTTCATCCCCGCGTTCGACGAAGTAGCGTATCCAGTTGATGGCGGTGGGAGAGCGGCCATCGGCCACGAAAAGCAGTCGCATGGGGGCATTATGCCACATTAGGCGCGTTATTGCTGGATGTGTAGAGCCGTAGTATAGTTAAGAAAGGAGAGCAACCATGAGCAAAGGGCATATTTTGGTTGTGGAAGACAATCTGGATAATTACGAACTCGTGCGTACCATCCTGGAACTTGGCGGCTACGATACGTTTCTGGCGGTCAACGGCCGGGATGGGGTAAACGCGGCTCGCAAGCAGAAACCCGACTTGATCCTGATGGATATGGCCTTGCCGGAGATGGATGGCTGGGATGCGACTCAGCGCATTCGGGAAGACCCGGAGACTGCGCATATTCCCATGATTGCCCTGACGGTTTATACTTTGCCCAGAGAGCGCAAGCGGGCTCTCGATGCAGGCGTGGATGCATATTTGTCCAAACCTTACGATGCAGCCCAGTTATTTCAATTAGTTGAGAGTACGCTGGAGAAATCGAAACAAAAATAGAGGGCGATGAGGTAAAAGAACCTCGTAAAGTGGTATATTAGGCCAATCTGCTTTGTGCAGAAAAATACAATTTGTGTTGTGAGGTATCTGAATGAAACAAATTTGCGTGGTCGGTGTCGGGTATGTCGGTCTTGTGACTGGCGCCTGTTTCGCGGACCTGGGAAATCGTGTCATTGCGCTGGATGTAAATGAAGAGCGCATCGAAAACTTGAAAAAAGGGATCATGCCCATTTATGAACCTGGGCTTGAGGAGTTGGTCGAACGCAATGTCAAAGCCAGGCGGCTATCTTTTACGACTTCCTACAAAGATGCTATAGACGGAACCGAATTTGCCTTTATTGCGGTCGGGACGCCCTCCGGCGTAAATGGTGAAGCAGACTTGCAGTACGTAGCAGCCGCTGCCAGTTCCATTGCGAAAAATATGACCGGTCCGTTGGTCATCATCAACAAATCCACGGTTCCGGTCGGGACCGGGGACTGGGTCGCCGATATAGTGAAGGCTGCTTTGCCCAAACCAATCGACTTCTGGGTGGTCTCGTGCCCGGAATTCCTGCGCGAAGGTTCGGCCATCGGGGATTGTATGAACCCACATCGCACGGTACTTGGTTCGTTGCATCCCGAAGCCGCAGAAAAAGTAGCCCAACTGCACCTGCCGCTACGTGCGCCGATCGTCATCACCGACCTGCGCACAGCCGAGATGATCAAATATGCCTCCAATGCCTTCCTGGCAACCAAGATTTCCTTTATCAACGAAGTTGCCGATATTTGTGAGGCCCTTGGCGCGGATGTAAAGGAAGTGGCTGCCGGTATGGGTTATGACAAGCGCATCGGTCCGATGTTCCTGGATGCGGGTCTGGGTTGGGGTGGTTCGTGTTTCCCCAAGGATGTGCAGGCGTTGGCTTACATGGCCCAAGAAAAAAGACTTGACCCAAAAATCCTGAACACCGTCATGGATGTGAACTATGAGCGTCGCAAGGAAGCCGTCGTTCATCTCGAAGCCATGACGGGTGGTGTCAAGGGTAAAACAATCGGCTTGCTCGGTTTAGCTTTCAAACCCAATACTGATGATATGCGTGATGCGCCCTCGATTGATATTGCCCAGGAGTTGACGGCGGCGGGCGCAAAAGTGCGCGCGTATGACCCGGTGGCGATGGATGTAGCCCGCCCGATACTTTCTGCGGTGGAAATGTTCGAAGATCCCTACACAATGTCTGATGGTTGTGATGCTCTGATGGTGATTACTGAGTGGAATGAATTTAAGCAACTTGACTTGGAAAAGACCAAGAGATTGCTGAAGTCCCCTGTCATCTTTGATGGCCGAAATATCTATGACCCTGCAACGATGAAGAAGATGGGATTCGAATATCGCGGAATGGGGCGTGGTTTCAGCGGAAAGTAAATTAATATGCTTATAAAGAGTCGGGTACAATAATTGCCCGACTCTTTTCTTATGGCATCAAAAAACACCCCCCCAGTTTGTAACTACGAAGGCTCCGATTACCAGACGTCTTTCTGGGATCAGGGTGGCCGGGAATATGAAGATCGCACCGAAGCCATTGCCCTGAAACGCCTGCTGCCTAAGAGCGGACGTCTTATGCTCGAGTTGGGTGCCGGCGCGGGGCGGAATACGCCACGATATGCCGGTTTTGAGCGTGTCGTGTTACTGGATTATTCCAGGACACAATTGCAGCAAGCGCAGGCACGTTTAGGAAAGTCCGACCGGTATGTCTTCGTTGCGGCGGATGTGTATCGGCTACCTTTTGTGGATGGCCTGTTCGATGGCGCGACGATGATCCGTACGCTGCATCACATGGCAGATGCACCCAGGGCGCTTGCACAAATACGGAATGTTTTACAACCCGGCTCTGTTTTTATTTTGGAATTTGCAAGCAAACTCAATCTCAAGTCAATCTTGCGCTATTGGCTGGGCAGGCAGAAATGGAGTCCCTTTTCGCAGGAGCCGGTCGAGTTTGCGGAGTTGAATTTCGATTTCCATCCGAAAGCTGTCCGTGAATGGCTGCAAGAGATTGGGTTCCGCATCGAAAAAACGTTGACTGTCTCGCACTTCCGCCTGGGACTGCTCAAACGTTTGATCCCAATCGATATACTGGTCGCTCTCGATGCGCTCGCCCAGTGGACCGGGTCGTTATGGCAGTTGACGCCCAGTGTTTTTGTGAAGGCAAGCCTGGGCGGGGAGAGAAGCGCATCTGTCCCTGACG
>CAZLOC010000308.1:0-4914 GCA_964560935.1 uncultured Anaerolineaceae bacterium
GTCCTTCCTTACAATTATTCTTTACCCAACCCAGGGCGCGGCTGAACTCTTCGGGATCATAAATACACTCGTCCATGCGCCGCAGAAATTCTGTCATATCGACCGTTTCCACGCGCATCCCAAGATAGGATTCAAAGAAATTGTTATCCACGATAGACCCGGCAATCCCCATCGAGACCGCGCCAAAGGAAAGATAGGATTTGCCGCGCAGGGTCGCCACTGCCAGTCCCGCGCGGGCAAAGCGCAGGAGCTTTTCTCTCACATCATCAGGAATCGTCTGGTCCCCGCCATCCTGCACATCCTGTCCATAAATGGAAAACGCAGGCAACCCTTTTTGATTGTGGGCCGCCAACACTGCTGCCAGGTAGACCGCGCCGGGTCGTTCCGTACCGTTGAAGCCCCAAACCGCCTTGGGAATGAGAGGGTCCATATCCATGGTTTCCGAGCCGTAACACCAACATGGCGTCACCGTGATCGAGAGTCCCACGCCGGCGCGGGCAAATTTCTCGGCGCAGGTAGCCGCCTCCGCCACGCCGCCAATCGTGGTATCGGCGGTGACGCATTCGACCGGCCAGCCGTTTGGATAGCGCAGATTCGTCGTCAGGAGTTCGGAGACTGCGCGCGCCATCATCATTGTTTGCTCTTCGAGCGATTCGCGCACACCTTGGCGCCGTCCATCGATGGTGGGACGGATACCGATTTTTGGCAGTGAGCCGAGCCAGCGATTAGGACCAACAACTTCAGACATAGCTACCTCCTGAAAATACAGACCTGACCACGCAATCGTTCAAAATCTTCTCGTTTGAATTGACCTGCTCCAATTGTCAATGTATTGGCAGTCCTAGCCGCCACACCACAAGTAATGGCTTCTTCGAATGAAAATCCATTCAGAAGTCCGCGATTTAAAATCTGTATGAATAAAATCAGTCTGTATGCCCTCCAGGTGTAGTTCTTTTTCAATAAATTGCCTGGAAAACCCTCCGACCCATCCGGATACAACCGAGGATTCCCCCAATTTTTAAGCGCCTCGACAACTGATTCGGCAGCCCTGGGGCTGAATCCCCCCTGAAAGATGGCAAGACGACTCAGCGTGTTTTGCTCCGAGGTAGTGGGATTCATCTAATCCGCTCTGCATAAACGCGTTTCACAAGTTGTTTTGCGGTTAATCCCGCCGAGGCTTGTTGATTAGTCACTCCTACCAAGTGAAAAAGCTGAGAACACCAGCCATTTATTGAACCATTACCTCTGCACCCTGGCTGGGGTGGCAGACGTACACACTCGGAGTCAGGCCGATTTCGGACTGGTACTCGTGCGGTACGGTAGCAGCAAAGTTCTCGACCTTGCCAGCATCAACCAGCGCCATAGCGCAACCACCGAAGCCGCCACCGGTCATGCGCGCTCCGTAACAACCGGGCAGGCGGCGGGCAACGCTTACCATAGTGTTCAAGGCCTCGTTGGTGATCTCAAAATCGTCGCGCATACTAATGTGGCTAGCATCCAACAATAAGCCCAATCTAACCAGGTTCCCAGCTCGCATAGCATCGATCGATTCTAGCACACGCTGGTTCTCTGTGACTATATGCCGAGCCCGTCGGTAAACGACCTCGTCTAGGCTCTGGCCTTTTTCCAGCAACTCCTGTGGGCTTACATCTCGCAAGGCCTTCACGCCAAAGTGATGCGCAGCCGTCTGGCACTGCTCGAAGCGCTCGTTATAGCCTGAGTCGACATTGCCGCGCCGGGTGGCCGTATCCAGAACGATCACTGCCACATCATTTGGTAAAGGTATATTCTCATAATACATTGAACGGCAATCCAGAAACAGAGCGTGTCCTGCCTGGCAAGCAGCCGAAGCCATCTGGTCCATGATGCCCGAACTGACGCCCATCCAGCTGTTCTCTGCCTTGCGCCCAGCCTGGGCCATGCGCACCGGATCCCAGTCGAAGCCGGCAACCTGTGCAAATGCTCGGGCGGTCGCCATCTCAATTGCTGCTGAAGACGATAGGCCTGCCCCAACCGGTACATCGCTGGACATCACACCTTCCCAGCCCTGCAAATCATACCCGGCTCCACTCAAAGCCCAGGCTACACCCTTCAAGTACTCGTACCAGTCCCGGCCACCTTTCTGCAGATCATCCAGTGAAAAATCGCCAGGAGTCTCCATCTCCAGGGAAGAAATCAGTACCCGTCGATCACCACGTGGGCGTAGAGCGATCCAAACCGCGCGGTCGATTGCTATGGGTAGCACAAAACCGTCATTGTAGTCGGTATGCTCACCGATCAAATTGACCCGGCCTGGCGCACGTACCAGCAGTTCAGGTGGTTGGCCAAAACGCTTGATAAATGCTTCCTGGACCAGTTCACGCACTTTCATATTTCCTCCGAAAAGTTCACTTGAGCCTGTCGAGGCTTCATTAGACATGTCAACTCCCAAGTAGGTTGGAAGGGCCGGGTTGGACAGCCATATGAACCATAGCATGTCTCTTTTAGATTTTAATCGTCGGTAAACCGAAATCTTTCAAATGCGGATTCAGGGCAGCAATCAGCGGTTTTTCTTCCTGGGGCAGCTCAACATTAGGAATCACCCGCCATTTTTCGGTATGCTCAGTCCCTGCATTTGGCTCCAGTTTAACAAGGGGGCCAAGGCTCTCGACTTCGAGGAAGCCCGGCATGGTGAAGAATTCACAGTTACAACCCATGTCAGGATAAGTTGCTCCCGGAATTAGCGGAATGGTCTTGAGAAAGAGGTCTTTCCCCAGGTAATAAGCGGCCCAGCCTTGGGCGTTGCATAGCCCGAACTTTTGCTTGCTGTCGACCTGCGAGTCTTCCCGCATCTGAATCAAACGGTCTCCCCAAATGGAGCGAGGGTCGTTCATTCGGGTAAAGTGCCAGAGTACCAGCGAGCGGGCGGGCGTGAGAACGTCGGGGTGGGGAATAAAATCCTCTTGGGGAACCAACAACCTCCCACCTGCTGCCATAACACTGAGGCACCAGGGTGCAAGTTCGATAGCCCAGGGGCTGCGGTTAATAAGTCGGTGTGTCAGATGAACGGTCTGATTCTGGATGCTGATCTCGATTTCTTTCTGAATTCCCGTTTCAGGTTCGGTCTTTTGCACCAGCTTCAAGACGTTGTCCTTCCAGCTGTGTTCAACGGGTTCAAAATCGAGAGCATACGTACGGGGAAAGACTTCCGGCGCGTGCCAAAGGCGGTGACCGCCAAAGCTCATCCACTCGGTGCCGGATGTTTTGCCCATCTGATCGTCAAATTCTTTAAAAAGATTTCGACCACCAAGAATACCCAGACGGATAACGCGGGGGCCAACGTCGAGGGTGACGACCAGTTCAAGGTCATCATCTGTAAGTTTCAAGCAGTTTTTCCAACCACCGTAGGGGATCTTTTCTAACCGCGCCATGATTATTTGACCTCTTCATCGAATACAACTGCTACCTTGCCGCATTTGCCACTAGCCATCAAGGAATAAGCTTCAGCAGCTTTGTCGAGGGTAAAGCGATGGGTGATCAGAATTTCGGGGTGGATGTTCCAGCGGACGATACGTTCGACCAACTCTTCCATACGCCAAATGTTTGTGACCCACGATCCGTAAATGGTTTTTTGATCGTGGATGATATCGGGCGAGGGCTGGAAGGTAACAGAGCCGCCTTCACCGAGAAAGCAAATCTTGCCCCACTTACGGGTGGCCTGGATGCAGGTCAGCCGTGCCTGGTCGTTGGCCGAGCAATCAACGGACTTCTCGACACCGTTGCCCCCTGTGAGGGAACGAACCTGGGCGACGTTTTCGGGATCGGAGACGAGAACATCGTCGCACAGTTTGAGCTTCTTGGCTAATTCGAGACGTTCAGGAACTATGTCAGTTCCGATGATTTTCTGGGCGCCCATGGCTTTGACCAGCATGGCTGTCGCCAAGCCGACAGGACCAAGGCCGGTTATAAGGACCGCGTCGTTGCCGCTGATGCCGATTTTTTCGAGACCTTCATACACTGTGCCAAAACCGCATGCAACTTGGGCGCCATCGGCATAGGAAAGCGAATCGGGGAGAAGCACCAGATCTTTTTCTTCGGCCAGAATGTATCCGGCCATGCCCCCGTCACGCTGCCACCCATAGGCTCTGCGGTAGGGGCTGGTGCAGGAGATCATGTAGCCGCGGCGGCAGTCGTTGCACACGCCGCAACCCGAAATATGATAGACAATGACACGGTCACCTGTTTTGAAGCGGCGGCAGCCAGTTCCTTCTTTTACGATCTGTCCACAAGGTTCGTGCCCGGCGATCATACCCGGCTGATAGCCTTCGGGACCCTTGCCCAGATGCTGGTGGTAGATTGCGCGAATATCGGATCCGCAGATGGTCGATGCCTTGGTGCGTAACAGAACTTCACCGTGGCCCGGTACAGGGACGTCGAACTCCTTGAGTTCAACGGTGCTATTCCCGGGCAGAATGGCGCCGGTCATTTTGTTTGGAATTGCAGACATGGAAACCTCCTTGATATTATGCTTTCGAATGGAATGCGTACCTGGTCTTCCCAAGGCAGCCTCGAGTTTCATCGATTGCAGACAGGTTAGCCTTGGGATGCAATTTGCCCGTCTAGATCCCATAAATCTTGCCAATCTTTGGCGCTCTCCCATAAGAAGACCTGCCCTTTGATCAGACGGTTGTTTTTATCGATGCCTTCGATTTCCCGCATTTCTTCCTCAGTTAAGGGATCAACCGTGACCGCCTTAAGATTGCTAAAATATTCTTTGGGGTTTATTGAGAACGGAATAGGTATCTGTCCGCGTTGTACCGCCCATTTAACGCATATAACCGCCGGGTGAACATTCAGTCTGTTGGCAATTTTCACAATGACCGGATCCTCAATGTCAACGGTGTCCTCAGGCGTCTTATCGCGATCCGGGCGGGT
>CAZLOC010000309.1:0-4895 GCA_964560935.1 uncultured Anaerolineaceae bacterium
CCCGCCGTTAAAAAGGACCTGCGCATTATTTTTTCTGAGCACGGAGCAGACGCCTGCGTCTTAGGGGCTATTGCAGTTGTGCTAGATGACATCCTGAGAGAGATTACCCTCGTCTGAGAATGATCATCTTATCTCATGCCTCACGAAAGGAGGTTCTACTCAACAAAGTGTCAAGATACTCTTTCACACCATTGACCAAACTTAAATCAAAAGAGGAGAAATCTAATGAAAAATAAAGTCATATTGACAATCGTTGCACTGATCACGATTGTCAGCTTACTTGCAGGTTGCGCCCCCAAAGCCGCTGCTCCAGCTGCTAGCGCAAAGGTCAAGATTGGGCTCTCGTTCTCTGACTTTGCCACCGAACGCTGGAAGAACGAAGAAGTACTGATGCGTGGTCTGCTGGAGGACAAGGGCTACGAGGTCATCTCGCAGGAAGCCAACCATGATGTCAAGCTGCAGAACGATCAGATCGACAACATGGTGTCCCAAGGCATCAAAGGCCTGATCGTCATCGCCGAAGACGGTGATGCTGCGGTTACCGCCGTGGACAAGGCGGCAGACGCTGGCGTGACCGTGATCGCCTATGACCGCCTGATCAAGACCCCCAAGATTGCCGCCTACCTGTCCTTCAACAACGTTGACGTGGGACGCGCAGAGGCCGAGGGTGTCATGACAGGCCTGGGAATCCCGGGCAGCACCACCTGGACGAAGGACAACCCCGCCAAGATCGTCATGTCCGGCGGCTCCCCCACCGACAACAACGCCATCCTCGTCCGCCAGGGCCAGATGGAAGTCATCCAGCCGTACCTCGACGAGGGCATCATCGAAATCGTGGCCGATCAGTGGGTTGACAACTGGGATCCCGCCACTGCCGAGAAGATGATGGAAAACATCCTCACGGCCCAGCAGAACAAGATCGACGGCGTGATCGCCTCCAACGACGGCACGGCCCTCGGTGAACTGCAGGCCATGAAGGCTCAGGGGCTGGCTGGCGTAGTGCCGATCTCCGGACAGGATGCCACCGCCGACGGCTGCAACAGCATCGTCAAGGGCGAACAGACCGTCTCCGTCTACAAGGACATCCGCCTGCTCTCCCCAATGGCTGTGGATATGCTGGACAATCTGCTCAATGGTAAGGCGGTCGAAGGTCTGAAGGACTACACCCTGGCCGAACTGACCAACGATGACACCAAGACCGGCAACGTCAAGGCTCTCTTCCTGCCTGTCGTCCAGGTTACCAAGGACAATGTCTACGAGCTCATCGTGGTGAGTGGCTTCCAGAGCTATGACGATGTCTATCGCGACATCCCCGAAGACCAGCGCCCTCCGAAACCCTAATTAACATTTATATTGCTGGATTACCCGGCCCCTCTTTTCAGGGGCCGGGAATCCCGTTATGATATATCATCGATACAAGGCCTTGAAACTCGTTTGAGGAGTGCGTGATGGATAATGATGTCATTCTCAAATTTAAAAATGTGACCAAAAAATTCCCGGGGATCACCGCATTGGATGATGTATCGTTTTCCATTCGGCGGGGGGAGATCCATGGCATTTGCGGCGAGAACGGCGCAGGCAAATCCACGTTGATGAAAATCCTGTCCGGTGTTTATCCCTGGGGGACCTATGAAGGACAGGTCATTTATGAAGGGCGGGAATTGAAACTGACTGCCGCCTCCATCCGCCAGGCGGCGGAGGAGGGGATTGCGATCGTCTATCAGGAATTGACCCTGGTGCCCAGCATCACAGTCGGTGAAAACATCTATCTTGGAAAAGAACCGACGACAAATGGAATTATCAATTGGGAGAAGCTCTACGCCGATACGCAGAAAGTGTTGGAAAAGTACCATCTGGACGTTCCGCCGAGGAGCATCTTGCGCCATCTGGGTGTAGGCAAGATGCAAATGACGGAAATCGCCAAGGCGCTTGCGGAGGATGCCAAGATCCTGATCCTGGATGAACCGACCAGCGCACTTGCCGAAGCGGAAATTGAACAACTGATGGAGATCCTGCGGGGTCTCAAGCAGCATGGCGTTACATGCATTTACATAAGCCATAAACTGGATGAGTTTTTCCAGATCACAGATTCGATTACCGTGCTGCGCGACGGCAAGACGGTCATCACCCAGCCCACTACAAAACTGAATACTGAAACCCTGGTGCGCAACATGGTAGGACGCGAAATGAAAGAACGCTTCCCCAAGGGCAATCGCAAACCCGGTGAGGTCATCCTCGAGGTTGAGGACCTGCATGCCCTCGATCCTCAGGACGCCAACTATGAGATTTTGAAGGGCGTGAGTTTCAACCTGCGCAAGGGTGAGATCCTCGGGATCGCCGGCCTGATGGGCTCGGGGCGCACGGAACTGGTCATGACATTGTTTGGCGAATATGCCAAGATTAATCACGGCAAGATCAAATTGCAGGGGAAGGAGATCACCATCCGCAATTCCCGGGAGGCCATGCAGTACGGCATTAGCCTGGTGCCTGAGGACCGCAAAAGGCACGGCCTGGTGCTGATCCAGTCCATCCTGCGTAATATCTCACTTGCCAACCTGAACCGCTTTGCCTCCTTCATGCGCATCGACGACATGGCTGAATTAAAGGAAAGCACGGATTTTGCGAAAAGCCTGGCGATCAAAGCCTCGAACCTGCACGCCAAGGCTGATTCCCTCTCTGGTGGAAACCAGCAGAAGGTGGTGATTTCTAAATGGCTGATGTCCAAGCCAAAGGTGTTGATCATGGACGATCCCACACGGGGCATCGATGTGGGCACAAAATACGAGATCTACAAGATCATGAATGATCTGAGCGAACGGGGCATGGCGATCATCATGATCTCCAGCGACCTGGAGGAGGTCCTGGGCATGAGTGACAGGATCATGGTCATGTGCGAGGATCGATCCGTCTGCACGCTCGATATTTCCGAGGCGACGGAGGAAAAGATCATGGCACTGGCGACAGGCACGGAAACCAATCATATTCCCGAAAGGCTACCTTCATGAGTACAACAACCGCCTCCCCAACAACTGAGAAATCACCTTCCAAGATCAGCCAGCTGTTCCGCATCAATGTTCAGACCTACGGCCTGATCATTGCCTTGGTGGTCATTTGGCTCTTCTTCTTCTTTATGACCGACGGAATCTACCTCTCACCACAAAACTTTTCCAATCTCTTTCGGCAGATGACGATCACCGCGTTCCTCTCGGTCGGCATGGTGCTGGTCATGGTGGCCGGCCACATCGACCTTTCGGTCGGAAGACTGGCGGGGTTTGTATCCGTCGTGGTGGCAACTTTTCAGGCTTATACCTGGAATAAATATATGCCCGATGCGTCGCCGGTGCTGACCACGATCCTTTCCGTCCTGGTCGGCCTGCTCGTTGGGACGCTCTATGGTGTCGTGCAGGGGTACATCATCGCCTACCTGCGCGTGACTGCCTTCATTGTGACACTGGCCAGCATGTGGATCCTCAATGGATTGATCCTGGTTCAAACGGCAGGCAAAACCATCCCTGCGAATCAGCCCTTGTTCTCCGAGATCGCGCAAGGATACATGTCACCCACCGTTGGGTGGATCGGCGCGGTTGTGGTTGCGGTGCTGATGTTCGTGCTGATGTTCGATAGCAGGCGTAGAAAGACCCGCTATGGTTTCACCCTGCCGCCGCTCGGGCTGGACCTGCTGAAGACCGCATTCTATGCAGCACTGCTCTTCGGTTACGTGTTCTACGTCAATAAATACAGCGGAGTCCAGAACCCGGTGCTGCTGCTGGCGGTCATCGTCGTGATCGTTTCCTATGTTTCAAACAACACAAAGTTCGGCCGCTACGTCTATGCCGCCGGCGGTAACCGTGAGGCCACGCGGCTCTCAGGCATTAGTATTATCGGTAACACCTTCAGGATCTTTATATTGATGGGTTTCTTGTGTGGTGTTTCCGGCGTGGTGATGGCCTCCTACGTTGGATATGGAACGATCGCGGCGGGAACCGGCTACGAACTCATTGCAATTGCGGCCTGTATCCTAGGTGGAACCTCCACTCTCGGCGGCGAAGGCACCATCGTCGGTGCCATGATCGGGGCGCTGATCATGGCCAGCCTGACCAACGGCCTGCAGATCATGAACGTCCCGTCTGCCTGGCAGTATGTGCTCTCCGGCGTGGTGCTGGTGATCGCCGTGCTTGGCGATGTATACTTGAAGCGGAACCGCTAACTCATCCGGAGGACAGGGCTGCCGCCAGGTTATTCTGGCGGCATGCCCACTTTGGAAAGCATAGACACGCTCCCAAACGTAAGATTGACACGCTGATCACTGCCATCCCGAACAATGGGGCGCAGATATTAAATGTCGAAGCTGCAAGATAGTATCTTTCGAAGGTCATTGCGTTCCTTGGCTGTTTATGCCGATGAATATTTCAAGAAGAATTGCTAAAATCACTCACACTCCTAGGAGGTTTTACTAATGTCTGACTATACCCCCAAACCGGAACACAAATTTACTTTCGGATTATGGACAGTTGGAAACATCGGTCGCGATCCCTTCGGCGGCCCGACTCGTACCGCAAAGACCCCTGCCGAACTGGTTTACCTGCTCGGTGAAGTCGGCGCGTACGGCGTTAATTTCCATGACAATGACCTGATTCCGATTGACGCCACACCCGCCGAATCCGAAGCCATCAAGAAAGACTTCCGTAAGGCGCTGACGGATACAGGATTGGTTGTTCCAATGGCGACCACCAACCTGTTTGGCGATCCGATTTTCAAAGATGGCGCTTTCACCAGCAATGACCCGAAAGTCCGCGCTTACGCAATCCAAAAGACGCTAAACGCCATCGATCTGGGCGTGGAATTCGGCGCTAAAATCTACGTCTTCTGGGGCGGACGAGAAGGCACCGAGACGG